>NZ_CP162550.1:0-264190 GCF_040939795.1 Alkalihalophilus sp. As8PL | reverse complement strand
GTGGAAAGAAGAATGGGAACAATTTATAGCAGAGAAATATAAATACGTAGAGTCTAAGAGTGTTTAGTAATATAATTAATGCCAATAGCATTACTTTATACGACTGATGTTACAAAACTCCAGAGTATAACGATATATATAAATCTAAAGGAAGATCCTCATGTGAATACACATGGGGATTTTTTGTCTATTTGGGAGAATCTAAGAATCCGCACACTTTATTATAGTATTATAGATACAGATAAATAGTATGGGTTTCTTGCTTCGATAACAGTAACTACAAGTCTAACGGGTGATTTAGCATTTAACCCATTCTGTGATAATCTTATGGCGTAGATAAAAAGACCCAATAATAAGGAGACTAAAACATGAACAAATTCACTAAGATTTTAACAAGTACGGTTATAGCGAGTGCCATTATTTTAAGTAGTTCGCCGGTATCGGCAATGACAATTTCAACCACTATTGATTGTGGCCCAGGGTATACATGTAAAGAAGAATTCCAGTTTAGTAAAGCAGTAAGAAATGGTAGTAACCTTAGCATCGAGGGTAGAACTAGAATGGTAGAGAACGGTACCGCCAGTGAATGGTTTGCAGATGGTATATATCTACATGATTACTTTAATAAAAGCTCATACCGTTCATTCTCTGATTCTATTGTAAACCAGTTAGGCAGTGCTGGCTTATTACCAAAAACGGATGTTGAGAGCGCGCCTGCTCCGGCACCAAAGCCAGAGCCTAAGCCAGAACCTAAGCCAGAACCTAAGCCAGAACCTAAGCCAACACCAAAACCGGAGCCTAAGCCAGAGCCGAAACCGACTCCAGCACCAAAACCAGATCCTAAGCCAACACCTGCTCCTACACCTAAACCAGAGAGTAAACCTAGTAATAGTACTGCTTCAAACAACAATTCAAGCACAAGTAATACAAGTAGTGGTTCAAGCTCTAATAGTACTAGCACCAATAAGTCGAGTTCATCTAACAATAATACGAGTTCAGGTGGGACAACATCATCTAACAAAAAGACTAATTCATCAACAAGTTCCAATTCATCTAGCAGCAACACTAAAGCCTCAACAGCTACGTCCGGTACTACCACTGCATCTGCGTCTGTAACAAGTAATGAAAAAATGGATGCAGAAACGGTAGAGGATAAAGATAATGATGTAGTTGAAAAGGAAATGAACGAGGACAGTGAAAATAAAACTCAAGAAGAGGAAAAAGAAGTGATTATGCTTAACGATAATAATATTGAGGAAACTTTATCACAGTTTGAAGAGCGTGAAGAAGGATATACTTTAGTCGATGAAACATTGATCAAAGAATTAGTTGAAAGTGATAGTGAAAAGCATGAAGAGCTGTTGAGTGAATTAGATGAAGATACATTAACAGAACTTTATCACTTTATATCTAACCTAGATATTGAAAATAGTGAGTATAAAGAACAGTTGCTTAACACTATTGAAATTGTAGCAGATAAGAATGAATTTGCTCTGGATATTAATGAAATTGAAGATCGATTTAAGGAGGATGAAGATACTGAAGAAAGCTCAGAAGAAGTAGTTATTGAGGCCTCAGAAGATGAGGAAGAAAAAGTTGGCTTCTTTAAGAAGATCTTTGCAAGCATTGGTTCATTTTTCAGCGGACTATTTAGTTGATAACATACATCGTGAATAATACTCTTCCTTGCCTGTATGAAGCGATTCCTGTATCATGGAATTAAGTAAATACAAGACGCAGGGAAACCCCCGAATTCACTATCGTTCTATAAGAACGGTGTAATTCGGGGGTTTTCTTTTTTTGTGAGGAGGGAGTGAACTGGGTAGTATCTACCATTAAAGTTATAGCTAGTAACTTTATAATCTTTTAATTTGAAAAGGTATGGTGGATACATGAAAACAAAATTCATAACATTATTGGTATTTCTACTACTGTTTACAGAAGTGAGCGTCATATTTGCTCATGATTACCCCACAAAATCACTAAATGATCGACGAACAGATTTTATTCGAGATTTAGATTTACCATATTCAGAAAGTCAAATGATCGCACCAAACGGTCAAATGAAATATTCAGATAGTATACCTATTATTGTAGATGATATTGCGTATGGTATCAGTACAGAAACTGGAAGAGTAATAGCATGGGAGCTTGGTAAAGAAGAGCTGTTATGGACTTCTAGTTACCTCGGTAACATTCGAGGGAATGCAAGTACACCTATTAAAGTAGGGTCTAGATTAGTCGTACCAGCAGCAGAGTTTGTTTATGTTCTTAATGCGAATACGGGAGCAACCATAAAGCGTATTAGAACAAGTAAAACCAATCGAGCTAACCGTTTTGCTGGAGCACCCATGCATTACCAAAATGGAGACGTTTATATTGGCTCTTGGAACCATACGATCTATGGCATAAATGTAAATGATTCTAGTCTAACTCCATTTATGGAATACAATGCCGGAGATATTGTTTCAACTTCTCCTACATTGTTGGATCGTGGTTCAAGTGCCGACCTAATAACTTTCGGGGTGACCTCTCAGACAGGTAAAATTGTCGTTATTAACCCAAGTCAAAGACGAGTGCAATCTGTGAAGTCAATAGCAGGTCCATTGGCTACCGCCGGTGTATCACCTGATGGACACAGTGTTCATTACGTAGATGTGTATGGTAGGATCGCTACTTATAATGCTAGGAATGATTCTACAAGCGTCATCAATGGTATTTATAATTTACGGCCTAATGAATGGAATGTAACGCGTGTTCCTTCATATCACGAAGAACGCAATTCCATTTTAATAACAGCAAACCGAAGAAGTAATGGTCATGGCTATATATATGAAGTAAACCCATCTACTGGAGCGAGAAGACAGATTTACTCAAGTAGTCAGTCGATTAATTCCAGTCCTATACCTGTAACGTATGGTAGTAATTCAACAGGGGTTATGTTTGTACGATCAGATGGAACGATATTAGGTAGGCTCTTTAATGGTGCTGCTATGAATTGGTATGTCAATCCAAGGACACAGCAACGTACGTCCTCTTACCGATTGTCAGATGCCTCGTCATTTGCAGGCATCATTATAGGGGGCGGACGAAAACGCTATATGGCGGTAAACGGAGCTGATGGTGTTCAACTATTCGAACCTAATCTTCCAAATATAAGAGCAAACTGGATAAGGGCTTATGACAAAGATGGCAATCAACGAACAACTTTTAAAGATAATGAGCCAATTCGGATCACTGGTTCGTTTACTAACAACGGAATAAAAGCTGCTTCTAATGTGCAGCATACGCTTGTTAGAAATGGATCGTGGCAGGGTTATCACAGTAAAAGTTATAACATAGGTCAAACCCAACAAATTAATCATAACTATACACAGCTACCTGCAGGTACGTATACGCTCCAATTCAGATCAGATCCTAATAATTTATTGAAGGAATCTGATGAGACGGATAATAACACAGGGAATATTACCATCACTGTTGAAGAGACTTTACCTGACATTGAAGGTGTGGAAACAAGCATTAGGGACATGGATGGTAATGAGAAATCTACCTTTGAATATGGTGAAGATATACGAGTGGTAACGTATTTTCAAAATAAAGGTGATCGAGATGCCGGAATGGTTGATCATACCCATTCTCTAAATGGCAGCTGGCAAGAGATTATTCGAAGTATTGATTATCCATTAGGGTTTGAAAGGGTTGTAGCCAAGACCTATGAGAATTTGCAACCTGGTACTTACACCGTTCAAGGGGTAGCAGACCCTAATAATCGAGTGCGTGAGCATAATAAGAATAATCAGCGTACCCCTACCAAGACCTTTACAGTCCTTGAACAAAAATTTCCTGATTTAAGTGGTTATCATATTGAAACTAGGGATGCTAACGGTAATGTGAAAAGTTCATTCCAAGAAGGAGAGCCTATTCATATTACAGCAAGGTTTAGAAATGAAGGGGAAGCAACTGCCTTCAAAGTCAACCATACACACGTGATAAACGGAGTGGAGCAAGGACGGTTTTATTCACATTATAACGGTAACAACGCACCATATATTGATTACGCTGTTAATCAATCTAGGTTTGTTACCAAAGCTTACAATAACCTTCCTCCAGGCACGTATCGTGTGAGTGGAATCGTTGATCCTGATAACGATATTGAAGAAGTAACGACAAGTAATAATGAAACAGAGACGATTACTTTTACAATTGAGGCTGCCCCTTTACCTGATATCACAGCTCTTGAAATCAATGCATATGATGGTGATGGGAACGAGAGCTATGAGTTTGACTACCTTGAACCCATTAGAGTGGTTTCTCAGTTTAGAAATATTGGTCAAGCCCCTTTGAACGATCCTAACTATCCTCATGTGGTCTATCTAAATGGTAAAGAATTGCGAACGGTTAATGCCAACTACCCCTCTATAGGGCAGACGAGGCATATACCAACATGGTTTAGTGAAGGACGAGGAAACAGTCAGGAAGTTGGATTCTTAGAACCTGGGGTACATGAGCTTAAGGTAGTAGCAGACCCTAGTCATTTATACGCAGAGGAAAACAACAACAACAATATGAGTGAAACGATTCAGATTGTTGTGCGCGCACCTAAAATAGTAGGTGATGACATTACTGCAAGAGATCAAGAAGAAAGACAAAAAAGTACCTTCCAACCTAAAGATGAAATTTCAATTGAAGCATTTTTCTCGAACAAAGGGGATACAGCAGCATTAAATGTTCCTCATGAAGTACGTCTGAATGGCAATTTATTAGATGATAGTCAATGTATCGATGGTTGTTTGAGGGACTACTTATTAGCTCCTAATCACCAAAATAGATTAGATATAGCACTAGGAAGCCTACCGCGCGGTGAACATACCGTAGAGGTGACTGCTGACCCTGATAACACTCAATCAGTGTCTTTAAATCAGCGTGTGCAACTTGATCCAGTAGATACAAGACCTCACTATATGAAGAATCCTTTACACTTTCCTCGTATTGGTAATGATATCGAAATGATGAGATACGAGAATATGCCGATTAATACTTCACCAGGAGGTAAAAATACGGTTGAGTTTTGGATGAAGTGGGATGGTGTTACCAATGTTATGCCCTTTGGATTCGACAGATATAGCCTATACATCACCAATGATCACTTCGGCATCAATACCCAAAGCTCAGATGTTTTAGGTTTTCAAAACAGTATTCTAAAGGATAAATGGACACACGTTGCTGTGGTTATGCCAAATGGGACACCTAATGCATCAAATACAGCCATTTACCTTAATGGGGAAAAGCAAGAGCTTAATTCGTATTTTATGGGCGACCATAGGGAACACCGAGAACGTGAAGCATCCACTACTTTCACAGTAGGCGGATGGAACACAGACGAAAGATATAGATTTAGGGGTGACTTATCTGATATTCGAGTGTGGAATCACGAGAGAACTCAAACTCAGATACGTCAAAACTTCGAGAAATCTATCACCTCGTCGCAAAGTGGTCTTGTTTTTAATTTAAATGGTCCAGAAGATTCCTTGCAGTTTGGAGAACATAATGGGGAGGTCAAACGAGTTGATTTCACTGTAGATCACGGACCTTCCGATTGGATAACTTTTGGCTTTTGGATGAAATGGGATGGAAAACAGGGAACCATGCCTTTCAGAAAAGGTGGTACGTCCTTATTCTTTAAAACAGATGGATATTTTGGTTTCAATACTGGTAGAGGTGATGCCTTAGGTATTCCAAGTGCTCCTCTTAAAGACCGTTGGGTACATGTGGCCGGACGCATAGAAGAAGGAGTACCATTATCTTCTAGTAGTGCCGAGCTATTCATTAACGGAGTAAAGCAACCTCTAGTATCAAGGTACGGAACCATACAAGAACATGGTAATACATCTATTCTAAGAAACATTGGGCTAGGTGCAACACCTTCAGGTGCAAACTTATATACCGGTGAAATGGCTGACCTGAAAGTTTGGAATGGTTTTATACCAGAAGTCGATATCCAAAAAAGCATGAGTATGGACGCTGCTACCAATCATCTACTGGCACATCACAAGCTAGATTCCTATTCGACTGATCAATCATATGATTTGTCGGGAAATGGAAAGCACTCTACGAATAATGGTTTTGAATCCTTAAAAGTAAAAGCCACTCCTGACTATGATAACGGTGAAATTAGATTAGAATGGAACGCTGCGCTGATTGAAACTAATTATAAAGTGTACCGCGATGGAATCTTAATTCATACCGGAGGTCAAACAACTTTTACTGATTCCGGACTTGAATTAGATAACAACTATCATTATGAAATTATTGCAGAAAGTGCTTATGGAAAACAGGTAGGTGAGTTGGTTGAGGAGTTTGTTGGAAAGACCCTTTCTATTACGTTCAATGTAGAAGGAGCGCCTCCAACAGCCAATTTCAATGCCCCTAACACTGTTTATCAGAGAGAAGACTTTACACTTCAAAACTTTACCACGGAACCAGATGGTGATGAAGTCAGTTATACATGGTTATACAAAAGAGCAAGTGAAGATACTACTCAATATCGCATCTTCTCCAATGAAGAAAACCCAACATTTGCTTTAGAGTTAGAGGGCCACTATGATATAAAACTTATTGCTGCTGACATAGATGGTGAACATGAACGGGTTAAACGTATAGAGGTATTAAAAAATACGTTACACCCCGGATTCACACACTCATCACCTTACTATATAGGGGATGAAGTTAATCTAACGTCAATAGCTTATGATGAAGATGGCTTCCGTATCACTAGCCATGTATATACTATTACTTTACCGGATGGTAGCAAAGTAATAAGGAATGAAGAAAATCCTACTTTCATAGCTGAGACAGTCGGTCTTTATCATGTAGAACAAATTGTTAAAAATGAGTTAGGAAATAAAGCCGAATATATTGATGAAATTGAAGTGTTAGAGAAAGAGTTAGAAGCCGGATTTACACATGATTCACCATATATAGTTGGGGATGAAATTACATTAACCTCAACCGCAACGTCAGACGACCCACTTGTATGCGAATATTATGAGATATTAGCACCAGATGGCTCAACAATGACCTTAGATGGAAGTGGTGTTACTTTTACAGCAACCCATTCCGGCATCTATGATGTCACGCAAGTAGTATGTACAGATAGACAAAGGGCAACATCACAGGATTTACTATTTGTTGATGCACTTCCAGAAGCAGGCTTTGAAGTGAATCCGAATCCAACTACGAGATTAATCAATACACATATTACAAATACGGCAACACATTCTGCTGATAAGTCTATGATGTATATTTATGAGTATAGAGTGAAGGGTTCAAATGATCCGTGGAAGCTACTTAGCACAGCTGAAAACCCTAAGTATACCTTTACAGATGTAACAACGTTTGAAATAAGACAAACTGTTACAGATGAGGATGGTGGAGTGGCAACAACGACTAGAGATATAACGGTTCAAAATCTAAATCCTACTGCTTTGTTTGATAGCGATCAGTCTGAATACAATCTTCGAGACACCATGAAGGTTATTGGAAAAGCAACTGATCCTGAAAATGATCAATTAACCTATATCTACACTATCACTAGTCCAAATTTAAGCACTCACACAGTTCACACAAAGGACTTTGAATACACTGTAACTCAAGTAGGTACGTACTTAATCCAGTTAGTGGTTACAGATGAATATGGTGGTAGTGATACGTTAACAAAAACTTTTGATGTCATAACTCCACCTGAACCGCAGCCTGATTTCACTTTCAATCCTGATCCAACGGATCGTACTAAAACGACATTCTTTACAAATCAATCAAGTCATCCTTTCAATTGGGATATGACCTATCAATGGTCATTCCGTATAAAAGGGACAAGTACATGGACAGACTTCAGTACAGCCACTAATCCGAATCACATCTTTAGCAACGTCTCTATTTATGAAGTGCGTTTGACGGCAACTGCAGAAGATGTTTCTGCATACGTCATTAAAGATGTTCCTGTAATGAATTTGAATCCTGTTGCAAATTTCACCGCGTCCCCTAATCCTACTGATCGTACTAGAGATGTTCAGTTTACTAATACATCAAATGATCCAGAAGGAGACTCATTGACGTATAGATGGGAGCAGCGTTTAAAAGGAACAAGTAGCTGGAGTCAATTTAGTACAGCAACCAATCCAAACTTCCGTTTTTCGGAAGTAGGAACATATGAAGTACGATTAACCGCAACAGATACACATAGCGCTAACCATTCAAGGGTAAGAGAAGTCGTAGTAAATAACTTAGCTCCTACTGCTGATTTTTCAATAAACTCTACACCAACGAACAGATTAACTACCGTATCATTTAGTAATACGTCTAGTGATCCAGAAGGAGATTCCATGACCTATCGTTGGGAACAACGTATTAAAGGAACGAATAGCTGGAGTCAGTTTAGTACATCTTCTAACCCGAGTTTCACCTTCCCAGAAGTGGGGACCTATGAGGTACGCTTAACGGTTACAGATACGCACGACGCTAACCATTCAAGGGTAAGAGAAGTAGTGGTAACGAACCTACCTCCTACGGCAGATTTTACAGCTATACCTAATCCGGCCGACCGTATTAGTGATGTACGATTTACTAATACTTCAACCGACCCTGAAGACGATACTATGACGTATCGTTGGGAAGAGCGTGTAAAAGGGACAAGTACTTGGAATCAATTTAGTACAACTACGAATCCTGACTTCCGCTTCACAGAGGTAGAAACTTACGAAGTACGCTTAACTGTAACTGATTCACACGGTGCTAGTCATTTGAGGGTGAGAGAAGTTGAAGTAAATAACTTGGCTCCTACTGCTCAATTTGAGCTTAACCAATCTGCTTACTACATTGGAGACACACTTCAAGTAACAGGAAGAGCAACCGATCCTGAGAATGATGAAATAGAGTATCTATATACCGTTACTCAACCAAACAATGCATCAAATACGTTTACAACAGCAGACTTTACTCTAGGTTTAGATCAGACTGGAGAGTATCAAATCCAATTACTCGTTACAGATGAATATGGTGCTACAGATACAGCCTCTGCTACGATAGTTGTTAATCCATTAACAATCACAGGGTACGTAAAGCATACTGAGGAGTGGGAAAGAAAACATCTTGGACATGGGAATAACCCTAATCAATTCTATTCGGGCGAAACGTTTATTCTTGAAGCAGATGTAAGTAATTATCCTATTGATAACATAGACGTATCGTTTGTAGGTGCAAGAGGTAATGGAAGCTTATTAGAATTAGACACCGATTTAACAAGACACTCTAACACTCTGTATGTGGGCGAGTTATACGATGCTTCAATGATAGAGACTGATACCATGTTAAGGAATGGCCAAGTAGAATTTGAATTTACTGTTCAATATTCGAATGGTTACATCACTACAGACAAAGTCTTTGTAGAAATCATCGGAAGTGCTTATGACGCTTTGAATTACTTTAGAAGTAATTAGATTTTCTTTGAATTATCTACGTTCTTCACTTGGAAAAACAACCTCACTCAGTTGGCGTGGGGTTGTTTTATCCTGAATGCTTGACTATTAAGGGGAAATCATAGAATATAATAATAAATCTATAAATCTTAAGGGAAGTCCCCATGTGTACAATCACATGGGGATTTTCTGTCTTTTTAAGTTAGTAAAACGATATAGTATGAGTTTAGAAATGATACATGTAATAAAGGGAAGTACGAAGCGATTTAACGTTATTACTTTATTGTAGTATGATAAAAATATTATAAATGTAGTTAATTATTAGGGGGAATTAAGTCGTGCTTAAATCTAATTTTTTCACTTTCGTCATTACTATTATACTGGTATTTAGTTTTGTTATTCCGGTACATGCGAATACTTTTACGTTTAATGAATCCGGAATGAAAGTTACGTTTAAACTCGGAAATATTGAGCGTGTAAATGATGATCTATCTATTAATGGTACTGCAAAAACAGATGATATGAGTGATGATGAAGAGTGGTTTATTTATGGAAATTACTATCGTAACTATTTTAAGGCAAATGATTGGAGATCCTTTGGTGCTGGTGATAACTTACTCCCTACGTTAGGGGCGGCAGGATTATTGCCCAAGACAGATGTGGAAAACAAACCTGTACCTGAACCAAAACCAGAGCCGAAACCAAAACCAAGTAATCCACCAACTAAACCGGTTAGCTCAAGTGGAACTAATACTTCGACAAGTGGGACAAATTCAAGTGGAGATAGTACTTCAACAACTGGAACAAGTTCAAGTGGAGATAATACTTCAACAAGTGGAACAAATTCAAGTGGAGATAGTACTTCAACAAGTGGAACAAATTCAAGTGGAGATAATACTTCAACAAGTGGAACAAATTCAAGTGGAGATAGTACTTCAACAAGTGGAACAAGTTCAAGTGGAGATAGTACTTCAACAAGTGGATTAAGTTCAAGTGAAATAAATGAAGAAAAAATTGATATTGAACTTAAAGACGATGAGCAAAAAGAGGATGAAGTGAATAAAAATAACTCCACAGTAGAGTTTAGTCCTGATTTTGTAGAGAATTTAGACGAAGCTTTTGCTAAATATAATTTTCAATATATTACAAACCAAGATGTCCTAACATTTATGGCGGGGCATTACCAAGATGACGATACTAAAGAATACTTATATAGTACATTACGAATAGAAGAGGCAAAAGAATACTATATGTTATTTACAGATAATTTAATTTTAGGAGAAACAATTTCTAATGATGTTAGAGAGGCTTTAGAATCTCAGTTCGGAGATGATTTAATTGATGATGAAAAGTCAGGTATATTTGCATCTATTGGAAAATTTTTTGTTGGAATCTTTACCTTTTTCAAAAATTTGTTATAAACCCAGCTAAAAAAAGAGTATCTTTTTTATTCTATGACATTATATTTAATATAATTATGTTCATTACTAGACCTTTAAAATTAAATTTTCAATTATATATTTTACCCGTATTATTTAAGAGATATGCTATAATTAAAGTATAAAAGAATAAACTAATTAAAGGGAAACCCCCATGTTATTAATCTAACATGGGGGTTTTTTGTCGTTTACAAAGGGGATGGTTAATTTTAATGAGAAGCTTTCTGAAAAACTTAATAATGGTTTTAATTACTTTTATCATCTTATTTATGGGA
This sequence comes from Alkalihalophilus sp. As8PL, assembly GCF_040939795.1. GTDB lineage: Bacteria > Bacillota > Bacilli > Bacillales > Bacillaceae_D > Alkalihalophilus > Alkalihalophilus lindianensis. The sequence goes on along the minus strand of NZ_CP162550.1, from coordinate 253,000 downwards.
ATCGGTGATAATGTGTATGCTAGTGATTATGATTACCCAGTTCGTGGGGTAAATGAACTGAGGCAAGGATACGTAGAAAATTATTTATTCCCATATGAATTTACTCAAGTTCTAAATCCAAATGGATATTTAAGTGGAACGTATTCTTCTCCCATCATTGTAAATGACATAGCTTATATGATTGGTACAGAATCCGGTAGGGTTATTGCATATGACGTTCTTAACGATAATGTCCTTTGGACCTCCAATAGATTATTGGGGCAATTGTCTGAACAACCCGCAAGTCCTATTGTTGTCCAAAATCGAATTGTAATACCCAGTGGAGATCGAGTAAACATACTTGATATATCTAACGGTAGACTAATTAAGTCTATTAACACTAATGTTGGAAATCATGCTTGGAAGAGAAATCGTTTTGTTTCTACTCCCATCCATTATCAAAATGGAGAAGTATACATTTCAGGTTGGCATATGGAGATATATGGTTTCAATGTCCTAGATAACACCACACAACCTTTCTACATTCATGATGATGGAGGACATGTGTACTCTGGTGCCCCTGTAAAAGTTGGTTCTGGAAGTGGGACTCGAATTATGTTTACAGGTGATGCTACTCGAGGACAGATACTAATGTTAGATCCTCGTAATGGGAATACAGCAAAAAGAACTGTAGATTATGGAATTGCAGCTTCGGCATTTAGCCAAAATGGTACATTTCATATTTCTGTAGATAAACGAGGCAAAGTTCACCGAACAGATACAAGGGATTTTACAGTTCAAAGCTTTAATAGTATTCATAGTATCCATGGTGAAAATCAACTCATGCGCTACGAAGTATCCTATAATCCAGGGTTAAATAGAATGTTTGTTAATACGAATCGTCTAAGTGATGGCCGGGGATTTACATATGCAATTAGTCCTAATAACGGCTCTTACACCCAAATTATTGATGCAGCCAGTGGAGTAAACGGTGGTACAGTTGCAACGGCTGATAATAAGGTGTTTTTAACCACACAGGCAGGTGCCATATCATTATGGAACTGGGACGGTGGTGCTGCACCTTGGTATCGTAATCCTACTGGTGGCTTAAGTAATATTTATAGGATGGATGGTGCAAGAGATTACTCCCTTGTAGTTTTAGGAGGAAGTCAAAGAAAAGTTATGATGGTGAATGGCGATCAAGGAGTTTATCTTTTTGAACCATCTTATCCAAATATTCGTGCTCTTAGTATTAATACAGATAAAACTACTTACTATTCAAACGAAAACATTACGGTAAATGCAAGCTTTATCAACGATGGTGTTAAAGCTGCTTCTGGTGTAGAGCACCGTTTATTCTCAAATAATTCTAGATTAGGATCGGTTATAACTCGGGATTATACCGTAAACCAAATAAGGAATGTGACCCTAGACCTTGGTACGTTATCTCCAGGTACCTATGGTCTTCAATTTAGAGCAGATCCTGATAACAAAATAGCAGAGCTGATTGAAACAGATAATAATACAAGTACTCGTACTATTACTGTTATTGATGCTCCGCCACCAATACCAGACTTTACGATCAATCCAAACCCTACAGATAGGCTAATTACAACACAGTTTACTAACCATTCAACACATCCTTTAGATTGGTCTTTATCTTATAAGTGGGAATATAGAATAAAGGGTACAAGTAGCTGGACACAGTTTAGTACAGTGACTAACCCTACAAGACTTTTCAACGAGGTAGCGATATACGAAGTGCGTTTAACGGCAACTAGTGAAGGTATTTCAAGAAGTATAACTAAAGAATTACCTGTGATTAACCGTACTCCAATTGCAGATTTTAACGAATCTCCAAACCCTACAGATCGACTAACGAATGTAGTCTTTATCAACAATTCGAGCGACCCAGAAGGAGACTCTATGACATATAAATGGGAGCATCGAATTAAAGGGACCGGTAGTTGGAATCAATTTAGCACTTCGACTAATCCAACATATAGATTTACACAGGTTGGCATTTATGAAGTAAGGTTGACTACAACCGATTCTTATGGTGCTAGTCATAATCGTATAAGAGAAGTAGTTGTAAATAATTTAGCTCCTACTGCTGATTTCACTATAAATTCAACTCCGACTGATCGAATGTCAAATGTTGCCTTTACAAACCGTTCGAGCGACCCTGAAGGGGACACAATGACGTACAGATGGGAACAGCGTGTAAAAGGAGCAAGTAGTTGGAGTCAATTTAGTACTTCTGCTAATCCAAGTTTCCGATTCTCACAGGTAGGAACTTACGAAGTACGATTAACTGCCACCGATTCACATGGTGCTAATCACTCAAGACTGAGAGAAGTAGTTATAAATAATTTAACTCCTACAGCCAACTTTACGGAATCACCTAATCCAACAGACCGTACAAGAAATGTTCAGTTCACCAATACCTCTAGTGATCCAGAAGGGGACACAATGACGTACAGGTGGGAAGAGCGTCTAAAGGGGACAAGTAGTTGGAGTCAGTTTAGTACAGCGACCAATCCGAATTTCCGCTTCTCAGAAGTAGGAACATATGAAGTGCGATTAACCGCAACCGATGCATTTGGAGCAAGTCATTCAAGGGTGAGAGAGGTGGTAGTAAATAATTTAGCTCCTACAGCCAACTTTACGGAATCACCTAATCCAACAGACCGTACAAGAAATGTTCAGTTCACCAACACCTCTAGTGATCCAGAAGGGGACACAATGACGTACAGGTGGGAACAGCGTCTAAAGGGGACAAGTAGTTGGAGTCGGTTTAGTACAGCGACCAATCCGAATTTCCGCTTCTCAGAAGTAGGAACATATGAAGTGCGATTAACCGCAACCGATGCATTTGGAGCAAGTCATTCAAGGGTGAGAGAGGTGGTAGTAAATAATTTAGCTCCTACAGCCAATTTTACTGAATCACCTAATCCAACAGACCGCACAAGAAATGTTCAGTTCACCAATATATCAAGTGATCCCGAAGGGGACACAATGACGTACAGATGGGAACAGCGTGTAAAAGGAACAAGTGGTTGGAGTCAGTTTAGTACAGCGACTAATCCAAGCTTCCGTTTCCCACAAGTAGGAACGTATGAAGTACGATTAACTTCTACTGATACGCATGGTGCAAGTCATTCGAGGGTGAGAGAAGTAGTAGTAAATAATTTAGCTCCTACTGCTCAATTTGAGCTTAACCAATCTGCTTACTACATTGGAGACACACTTCAAGTAACAGGAAGAGCAACCGATCCTGAGAATGATGAAATAGAGTATCTATATACCGTTACTCAACCAAACAATGCATCAAATACGTTTACAACAGCAGACTTTACTCTAGGTTTAGATCAGACTGGAGAGTATCAAATCCAATTACTCGTTACAGATGAATATGGTGCTACAGATACAGCCTCTGCTACAATAGTTGTTAATCCATTAACAATCACAGGGTACGTAAAACATACTGAGGAGTGGGAGAAAAAACACACTAGCCTCGGAAATAACCCTAATCAATTCTATTCGGGAGAAACGTTTATTCTTGAAGCGGATGTGAGTGACTATCCTATTGATAAAGTAGAGGTATCATTTGTAGGCGCAAGAGGAAATGGAAGTTTGCTTGAATTAGACACCGATTTAATAAGACACTCAAACACTCTGTATGTGGGAGAGTTATACGATGCATCAATGATAGAGACTGATACCATGTTAAGGAATGGCCAAGTAGAATTTGAATTTACTGTTCAATATTCGAATGGTTACATCACTACAGATAAAGTGTTTGTTGAAATCATTGGAAGTGCTTATGACGCTTTGAATTATTTCAGAAGTAATTAAGACAAAAAAACACCATGAGTCTTATCGACTCATGGTGTTTTGTATTAAGTTTTTTATTTAGCTGTTTCTATCAATCTATATTTTTCCTCCATTAACTCCTCGACCCAAGCTGCATCTTGTTCAAAAGTAGCTCTCTTGATTTTTTTATTAATATTTTTTAACTCCCTACGGATCATAAGAGATTTGTTCTTACGACAAAATAGATTCCACATTATTATTCCCCCTCATTCATAAATTAGTTCACTCTTATTAATGTGTAAGCCAGCACAATGTTTATCATAAAAGCAAACATGCTCTGCACTATTAACAACTTGATTGTCAAAACTTTTTATAAACCGATCAACCCTCTTAGGATTAAAATAGATAGGTTCAAAATCGAAAGCCATGTGGTCTAATGATTCCAGTGGTTCCGCATTTAAAAAGATCCCTCTTACAACAGCACATACCAATTTCGTACCATTTGCTTTTATTTTATTAAGACCTGCTTCACTCACATGAAAAGTTGCATCTTTCAACTGGACAAAACTAGAATATGCTACGACTCTTCCCTTATCCTTATTCTTTGTATCAAGGCTTTTAATTGAAAATCCACCTTGATGTAAGTTGTAATAAACTTCAACCCTTTCATATGGTTGCAGCGTACGCTCATCTTTCAGACAAAATTCTTTTACCTTTTTCAATTCTTTCACTCTCCTTAAGGGTTTCCTCTATCACTTAATAAATAAAGAAAGCGCTGAATATAAATATTCAGCACCGCACTAGTCTCTATCCTTCATATAATCCCAAGCCCCTCCACGATACATAGCAATAAGTCCTACAGTAATAAGTGAACCCATAAGTAAAGATACAACCACCGTATTCATTGATAATGTAAAAGTAATCATATAAAACACTCTCCTTAGTTTGTTGAACGCAAAAAAAGCCCATTGGACTTATTATTGGGCAGAGTTTGCCTAACAAAAGGTCCAATGGACTTCGCGTTTAGTATTGGTGCTTGCTCGAAGAGCTAGCAGTTAAATTAAATAGGTTGAATATATCTTATATCATAATATTGTATGAAGAACATTTCAACAATAGTTTGAAAATATTTATAAACATACGATATACTGTAAATATTACATTCTCTTTTTTTATAAATATACGTCAGCCCATAGGGTCTTTAGTAGCTTCTACTAATTTCCCTATGGGCTTTTTTGCGTTCTATAAAAAGAGGATCAAACTTTAGGGAGAGTGATTAATATGTCATTAGAAACAATTAAAGAGAGACAACCAGGAGTGTATCAAACATTAACAAACGCATTAAGACAAGAGAGGTTAGCTCACGCATACTTATTTGAAGGCCATAAAGGGGTAGGTAAGCGCGAGACGGTCAATGAACTTGTAAAAGCCTTCTTTTGTTGTGAGAAAAAGCATGTAGGTTGCGGTTCTTGTCACGTTTGTAAGAGAGTGATGAATGGTAATCATCCAGACATAGTAAGAACTCAACCGGATGGTCAACACATTAAAGTGGATCAAATACGACTATTAAAGAAAGAAATTGCCATGAGTAGTGTTGAAAGTGATAAAAGAGTCTATATTATTGAACATGCAGACCGAATGAACGTCCAAGCTGCTAACAGTTTGTTGAAATTCCTTGAAGAACCTTCTGGAAAGGTATTAGCGGTATTGTTAACAGAAAAGCCTTCTGGAATGTTGGAGACGATACGCTCAAGAGTACAAACTATTTCGTTTCAGCAGCCTAATGGCAAACAGTTTGCGGATAAACTTATGAGGGATTTTGGTTTAAAACCTGATGTAGCGTTTACGTTAGCTTCCTACACAAGTGACATCAGCGAAGTGGAAGAGTTAATGCAAGATAGTTGGATTCAAAGAGCTATGAGTGAGATTAGTCATTTTATGCAGCAAGTCTTAGAGGGAAACCCTCAGCGCTTTATCACGGTTGGTCATATTCTTGAGCATTTTGAGACAAAGGACCAACAATTAATAGCCTTAACAATGTTATCAATGTGGCAAAGGGATATATTAATGGTTTCGATTAATCGATCACATGAAGTTATTAACCAGAGCTACCTAAACGATTTAAAAGGACTAAACTATTATCCGGTGAATCAAGATTACATTTTACAAGCACAACGTAAAATTATGTCTAATGTATCTGCTCAATTGGTTTTTGAACAACTTTGTTATCGGTTAAAAATATAAAAACAAATGAAAAGATTGAACAGAGTAAGAAGTATTTGGTATTATTAAAGTACTGAGAAGGGAAGCCCCCGTTGTGCCATTTATATGGTCAATGGGGGCTCTTTGCGTTTTTTTGGAGGGAAGCAATATGGAGCGTGTTATTCAGAAGATAAATTACCAGGACAAAGAGAAATTAGGTGAGTTGAAACAGTTTTTGGATTCGACTCGTGAAACGCCTTATAGCTATGAGGAAATTATTCAATTAGCTATCTTGAATTTACACCAAGTGATTATAAAGAAGTAGAGAGGATAGTTATAATAACTGATAAGGGGTGTTCTATGTTAGGTCAAACTATAAATATGAATAATGGAAATGTCTTGAGCGAGAATCTTCTTTCAGATGCTCTTGAAAAAAAGGAATTAGATGTATACTATCAGCCTAAGTTCCACACTGGTACAGGAGCCATTATTGGAGCAGAAGCTTTATTAAGATGGAATCATGAATCCTATGGTTTTATAACACCCGCAGAGTTTATCCCATTAGCAGAAGAAACAGGTTTAATTGAACCAATCGGATTTTATGTCTTGAATGAGGTATGCTGCAAACTTGCTTCATTAAAAGAGAGAGGGATTGATGTCCCGATATCTATTAATTTCTCTAAGCAAAACTTAAACGTAGATCATATCGAGACACGAATCTTTTCCTTTTTAGAAGAATATAATCTTGATTCTCATTCCATAGAAATCGAAATCACAGAGAATGTCTCGTTATTAGACCCTTTGATGAGGGAGAAGATTAAAAGAATAGCAGCCATGAACATTAAAATTGCGGTAGATGATTTTGGTCGTGGCCGATCTTCAATCATGTATCTATCAAACCCTAACCTTCATATCATTAAATTAGATAAAATGTTTATGGATCAAATTGATGATGTAAACAATCGTCTGGTTATAAAAACCATCGTTGATCTAGCATATAAACTTGGAAAACGAATCATTTGTGAAGGTGTGGAAACACCGGAACAATTAACTTTCTTAAAAAGTATTTCTTGCAAGGAAGTTCAGGGTTTTCTATTCAGTAAGCCTTTATCTAGTAAACAATTTGACTGGAAACTGGAAGTTAACAAAATGAAATAACGAACAAACTTTATTAATATGTGAATCTATGGTACTATTTTCTTAAATATTGCGTGAGAGGGAAGCCCCCGAATAAACACCGCCTACATTGTAGGTGTTTATTCGGGGGCTTTTCTGTATTTAAATAGAGAGGATGAAATGGTGATGAAAAATACTCCACAACTTAAATTAGATAATAAAGACCTTGAAGAGTTAAAGAGATTATTTGCAGATACCAGAACCAGGTACGAGATAGCAAAATCTCATTTCGAATACTGTGAGGCTGAAATGCTATTAGAAGATCTCAAAGTAATTAAGAAACAGTATAAGAAATTAAAGCAACAAGTCTATATTCGCGATGGAGAAATTGATTTCTTTAGCAGAAGTATTTCTGAGAACGACGCTGCAATCGTAATTTATTAAACGGAAAATAAATTAGTAATATCATAAGGGAGTCGATTCAATTAATGCTTAATCAATCAGTGCATGTTGTAATCGCTATCTTAGTGTTTATACAAGCCCTGATAGCATTAAACTTCATTATCCTACTCTCACCATTGATTTTACTGGCAAGTATATGTGTGAAGAGAAACTTGCTCATTTCTATTATAAAAGAGCTATTTATTTTCGTTCGAAGCATCGTAGCAAATTGTCGATTTATTTTTTATCATAATATCAAAGGTTCTTGAAATGGGGGATTGGATGAATGGAATGCTCGAAATAACAACAGTAGGTAACGTAACGCATCTTCTTTATGATCAGCTTATTAATATGTCACAAGAGCAGCAACATGCTACTTTTCGTGATCTACATGAGCTATACAGACATAAAAAGACACAACTCAACTGTAAGTGTACTAATGTTGATATCGATATGATGATCATCTATAGAGAAATATCGAACAGTTACTACATTAAGACATTTCCTAAACAATCCTCTAAGCATGATAAAAAGTGCCACTTTCACAATAAAAACTCGTTATCTTCTGCAAATGAGTACATTGGTAACACACAAGAAGATTCTGATGGGAATCTAAGAGTCCAATTACCTGCTATTGATTTTAAAAAAGTGAAACCTTCCAAGAAAAAAACGACAATAAAGAGTAAGGACGCACACGGTACTTCTGATTCTATAGAGGCTAGTGTATCAGTTGGTACTTCAACTATTCACCAATTAGTTAGGAAACTTATAACTAGAGCATGGGACGATTATATTTTCTTTAAAGGAAAAGAGCGATATCCAGATATAGGCCGCATCTATTCGCAAATAGTTAAACGTACATCTAAGAAGATATATGTCGCTAAGAACGTATCGCTCGATCAACTCATGTATAAGGGTGGGAAAGTAGGAAGCATCTATTACATTGAAAAAGCACACAAACATAAATATCATGCTTTCGCACTTCTGAAGTACGCTGGTCACAGTGACCTTCAGAATGGCATGTCAGAGTTAATTCTTGAACACCCTTCAACCCTTATTAAAATGAAATTCACAGTTAATACCATTATTATTGAATCAGCTTTTAGTGGGCTAACGGTAAGCGAAGGACCCTATATCCTTGGAGGTTTTGTAACATATACTGAACAAAATAACCCACCACATTTCATAAGTCTTGGACTTGTTCCTATTAATGACTATGGTGTACCTATAGAGAGTTCATACGAGAGGTTTCTATACAATGCTCTATGTCATCAAAAGAGACTCGTTCAACGTATCCATGACACGAAATACCACCCCGCATGGAAAGGTCTTATACCTGATGGTTTATTAATTGATACAGTAAAGCCAACCATAATAGAGGTGTTTGGGATGTCTGAAAGTCAAACACATTATCACCAACATAGAAAAGTGAAGATAGATTATTTAAGCAGCTTACCGAATTATGATTTTTGGTATTGGGATGCTTTCGACAAGAAAACTCTACCAAAATTACCACCTCTCAGACAGAATGGTATAGACTAACAACGGAGGTGGAACATGAGATTACTAAAAAAAGTAAATAGTGAAGCGGATAAAGTTGCGAAAATTATACTGGAAGGTTTTGAGGAAGAAAAGAGAGAACTTCAATGGGAAGATGGAGTAACAATTGCCTTTTTTGAAGATATGGTTCAAAAAACTAATTCTTTAATAACCTTGATTGAAGCTGGGAGCTTTACAGCAATCGATACAATCACACGGAGTGTGTTTGAGAGTCATGTATATCTGCAAGTGCTGCTAACTAAAGAAAACCGAATCTATGGAAGGTCATATTTTGCGGCAGTAAGATCAAAGGAATTGGGTTTATTGCAAAGCATCATTCAACCAGGTAGAAAAGGCGAAAGAATAAGGCGCCTCTTAGGGCGTACCACTCAGCAAATCTTAACTGAGTTCGGAGAAAGTGACCCTAAGATATTACTACAGCAACTAGAGAATGAATTTTCAGATGTATTTAGTCTCCGGCAGTCTAAACATAATTGGTACAATTTAGATGGGAAAACAGGCAACTTCGAGCAACTATGCAACAGACTTGAACTTGGGGCTGAATATGAGTTGCTTTACCGTCAATTATCAAGTGAGGTTCATTCCATGGATGTAATGAAAAGAATTCAGTATGATACTGATCAAGTAACCATATTAACCGGAAACTCGCAAATTGATATGAATACAGCTTTTGTTTCGAGTCTGCTACGAGAGTCAGTAGTTGGTATACTTGAATTTTATGGTCACAAAGAGCACGCAAAGAAATTCATAACCTTGATGAACTTAAGCTATCAGTTCATGAAAAAATATTAAAAGTAGAGAGGGGGTTTTGGTGATTGGTAATCAATATCCCCTTAAATTAATCAAATTTAGTTCGCGTTAAATGGTAATTTAACGAACATTAGAAATGATAATATGGTACAATAAAAACAGCTAAACTTTTAAAAGTTTAGCTGTTGAGGTTTGTTAGATTATATGATTTTTTATATGTGACGGACTGATTTTCACCGAACCTTGGTACGGGTACTCTTTCAATCCTACGTTATACTAACCGTATCTTGATACGGGGCTACAACGTAATATTACTATATAATATTTATCTACATACGTCAATTAGGAGGATAACATGTGTCTAAAGAGTTAATGAATATTTTCTTTGATGAAAGTGGTCAAGATTCCGATAAACCAACGACAATGGGCGGGTTACTCATCCCCCATTCCGTATATTGTTCCCAAGAGATGAATACACTTACCGACCGATTAACTTCTAAAGAAATAAAATTACATTGGACCGACTATACTGGTGATGGAGTTCTACGAGAAAATATAAAAGAAGCTATTACTGTATTTTCAAATATTGCCAAGTATACAAGAATGAATGTCATTAATTACAACCGCTCCGCCCTTGATCAACGCTATAAACTGTCTGACGATATTGGAAGTAAAAAGACAAAAGGCCGTCAAAGAAAAGTAACCATGAACTATGCTACGTTAATGGTTTATACAAAAATTCCGGAACGTATTTTTTATGGGTTGCTTCGTAATTATGGAAAAGATGTATACATAAAAACAGATATTTTCATAGAAAAGGAAGGGAAATATGAGAAATACAATTTGGAAACACGATTAAAAGAGAATTTAAATACTCAATCGTTATATCGTGCTGAACAGTTTTGGGTGGATGATTGTAAAATGGTGACCAAAGGACAAATGATAGGAATAGAGTTGGTTGATTTAATTCTAGGAGTAATTCGGTTGATTATACGAAGATATTCGATTCCCCCAGGGTTAACAGACAGACAATACACCGAAATGGGTATTAAAGGGAAAGCGAAGAAGCACCAATTAGTCATTGAATTACTTAAGATAGATGCATTTCAACAGTTTTTACGCAATATAAAATACTACGAATGGGATAGCAACAAGGAACTTGATCAAGTCTCCCTAGGTGACTATATTGATTTGTTTATGGCTAATAATTTCAGATCGTTTGAGTAAGGTTAGGGGTAAACCGTTATTTAATTAAAACTTACGTTAGAATTAATATTTTAAACAATATATGTTCGTTAAAATTATATTTAATGTGAATACGACAAAAAACGACAAAGGCGGTGACTCACTTGTCACAATCTTTAGAGCAACAAAAACATGAAAAAAGATTAAATACTCACCTTAAAGATATGCCGGATTATATAAAGGAATATGTTCAAGCACAAAGAAGAAAAAAAAGATCTCCCTCCACCCTTCTCGGTTACATTCACGAGTTTAAAAGGTTTTTTACATATCTACAATCAGAAGGCATTGTAACTAATAGCCAAATGAAAGATATACCCTACTCTGTGCTAGAAACCTTACGAAAAGATCAGGTGGAATTTTATATCGATTTATTACGAGGAGAAGATATTACTGTACGGAAAGATGTTTATAAAAAAAGGTCTGATGCTGCCGTAAACCGTAATATATCGGCTCTTACCTCCCTCTTCAGCTATCTAACTACACAAACTGAAAATGAAGATGGTGAGTGTTACTTTTATCGAAATGTGATGAGCAAGATCCCTTTACTTACGGAATCAGAATCAGCCAGCAGACGATCTAAAACCATGAGTTCTAAAATCTTACATGATGAATCGATTTCCGGATTTTTAGATTATGTACGGTATGAGCATGAAGCAAGTATTGACGGTAAACAAAAAGAACGGTTCTCTCATAATAAAGAACGGGATTTAGCCATCCTCTCTCTGTTTTTAGGTACTGGTTTAAGGGTTAGTGAAGTAGCGAGTCTAACACTTGATGCTATAGACTTTAATGATCATCAAATTGACGTTATAAGAAAAGGCAGCAAGGAAGATACGGTTGAAATTCTTCCTGATGCATTAGACGACTTAAGAGCTTATTTAGAAGTCAGAAATGCTAAATATAAGGCTACGGAGAGTGACTTTTATATTTTCGTCACGAAATATCAAGGTAGAGTAAAGCCTATGTCTGTACGTGCAATTCAGAATTTAGTTGAACGATATACGAAAGCATTTAATAAAGGACAAAGAGCTTTGAGTCCACATAAGCTGCGGCATTCATTTGCAGGAGAACATTTAAAGAATAGCGGGGGTAATATTGTTCTTTTGAGGGATCAGCTGGGTCATAACTCAATAGAAACAACAGCATTATATACTAACTTGAATCGTAAAGAACATAAGCAAGTAATGCAGAATATTAGTGATGCGAGGACTACCAAAAATCGAAATGATTAAACTAACAGTATTCAATTTAATGTATTGAAGTAAATAGCTTACAATAGTAGTAGTTACTTTTAGGTGGTGTATGTATGAAAATTACAAAACTATGGTCTACTATAAAGCATTCAAATATTCATATGATCGTACCTTCCCGGTGGTTCGCTCATAATTTTAAAAAAAGGTATCACTATATGGCTCATGCAGGTAGTTGGTTTAGTCCTTATTTGAGGAAAGGTGATTTTCAAGTTAAGGTGACAATTGATGAAACGAGTATTACGTTCCTTGCGTACCCTAATGGAGAAGATCATCACGAGCAGCTGGAGAATTTCGATAAGACCACCTACCTTTTGCAAGAATTAGATGGGTTAGAATTGTTGGCCATTGAGAGAATTTTAATTAGATGATGATGTAAGGGGTTGTGGGGTTGCGTGTTGCTATTTTAAAAATCATTACAGGGGTTTGGTTTATTATCCTTATTCATAACGTATTTTACTTCACATCTCGTTATGTATTTAAGATTGGTGAAACTGAATTGCTCCTTATCATGATAGTTTTTTATCTGTTTGTTCTAAAAGAGTTTAGAGAGGGAATACTACGTGAAGTTCAATCTCATAAACAAAAATAATTAGGTAGGTGTTCGAGTGATTAGCAAGAATAAGTGGCTAAAACATATGAAGTTCCCTTTATTATTCATGATTCCCCTATTATATTTAATTGGTTTATTTTTAACTAAGCAATATGAAATTTTTATGATCGATGCTAATAGCAGCCTGTTTGCTAATGCATTAACAACCACTTTCCTACTACTCGTTTGTTTACTGAGTATGGTGAGTGGTATTGCTCAAACCTTTGGGTTAATCCGCGTTTTGAATATAAAAGAACAAAAACATTAATAAAAAGCAAAACTAAAAGACCTTTCATTATATGAAGGTCTTTTTTATCATTTAATTATAAGATTAATTTAAGAGTGTTCTCCATCCAGTTTCGGATTCTAATTGGTCAAGTATGTCCCAAATAGAGTTATTTATATAGTAGATCTCTAAATTATGCTCATCATGGTACGTTGGACTTTCAAATATAAGATTTAAGGTTAAATTACGTCTCATGTTTTCTTTATATATAAGTGTCGTCTGAACTTCATGATATGTATCATATTCTCTCGTTCTTCCTATCTCTACATTTAAAAGGCTGTCACCTTTAGTTATAGCCATCATAATCTCTCTTAACTGTTGCATTCGTTCTTCGGGTTCCTTTTCCCCTAAATCTTCAACTAGATCATCAAATATGAAATAACTTACAAATAAATCAATATCATTCATTAAGATTGATCCGAAAAAGTCACTAAGAAAAGGTTCTATTGTGACGTTTCGCTCTACCTGTGAATTCGTTTCAAAATAGTCTGTTTGAGCATTTGGATTGATTGCAGCTATCCACTCCCCCGTTTTTTCTTGGGTGTCGTAGAAAGATGCGGTATATTGTTCGAGGCTACTTACAGACTCAGCTAGATCAATTTCTGTCTTATCAAAAAAGCCTGTTAGAGATAATATAACGTATACGCCTACTCCTAAAAGAGCAACTCCTATGCTTATTATGCGTAAATTCATTTGCTCCCCCTTAAAACAAAAAGAAGGATGGTCTCCTCCTTTTGTTTTCCAGTATTTAATATTGATTAGCTAGATAAACCGAATGTACTAAAGTGTCACCTATTACATACTCTTTAGGTTCATGTAGATGCCCATGGAAGAGATGTTTCGGTTTTTTCATATGAATATATTCCGATAGGCTTTCAGATCCTCTATGGGCATTATCCGTTTGTTCATCAATTAATGGGTTGGTATGTGCTAAGAAGTAATCTAAATTAGGAGGTAGATTCCCCAAGTAAGAAGCTACTTCTGACTCGTCAAACTGACCATATGGCTTAGAGTTATACCTAGGGACACCACTTATCCCTCCAATAGATTTTCCATTCCAAGAATGTAATTCTCTACTAATATTTATAATATTAGTATCTAAGTATAAATCGTCTTTATCATGATTACCTGTCACACCAAATTTAGGACATTTAAAGTGGAAGTCAATTAAATGAACGATTCTTCGTGGTTTGAAATCTCCTAGTAAAAAAATAACTTCTGGATTTAAATGTTTAGGGATCTGGTCTTTAGATGATAAGTCTGATAATACAAGTAACATAATCTAGCCCTCCTTATTTCGGAACATATAACAAGGGGTTTACCGCTCTAGCGCCACCTGGTTGATAACCACCTACATGGATTTCAAAATGTAAATGCGGTCCAAACGAACGTCCTGTATTCCCCATCAAACCGATAATATCTCCTTTATTAACTTTACTCCCTACTCTTACTCTTACACTACCCGTAACCATGTGGGCATAAAGGGTATCAATACGCTTGCCATCAACATTATGTTGGATTATCACAAGGTTCCCGAAGCTATCAGACCAGTTTGCATGAGTTACAGTTCCATCAGCTGCAGCTACGATAGGTACGTCAGTAGTACGGCCGTTTTTACCAATATCAATTCCATTATGCATTCGTCCACCAAATGATGCTCTAGGGCCATATGTAGAGGTCACCGTACCAGTAGCAGGGCGCATAAAAGTACCGCTAGTCATTTGTGGGACTTCTCCTTCAGTATAACGAGCTTCACTTTCAAATTTGTTTGCTCTAGCTATTATTGAATCAGCATATGCTCCTGAATGATTGTAGGATAAAATGGCTTTTCTAGGGTTTGAGTTATAGTTATGCTTTTGTAGGTAATAGGCAGCGGTGTGAATAGCATCCTGAATATCCCATGGATTTGCTTTCCCATTGCCTGATCCATCTCGGCCATACCCTCCATATCGTTCAATATTAGCTAAATTTGTTATATCAAAACTCCCTATAATATTTCCTAATGCTGTAACGCTAGCATTGGCGTCTCCTCTAAACCCCCAGCCCACCCAAGTTCTTGGCATAAACTGCATGTGTCCTACTGCTCCTACGTAAGAGATCATGGTAGGATGTGTACTAAATTTTGTTTCTTCGTAGTGAATGGAGGCTAAGACACTCCAGGGGATATTATATTTCGCTTGTGCTTCTAAATAATGAGGCATAAATTCCGTAGGGATACCAGATCCTGGTATCACATTACCTCTATAATTCAACATACCTGTAATGGAGTTAGATAAATCCCCTTCTAACCAAGCCACATAGTATAGGGGTTGGTTAGCCGTAAACTCATATAGTCCTTCTGTTAATTCTTTGTCATATTTTTCGTAACCCATTGTTGTTAGAGCACTATCTAAAACTCTGAAATCATGCCTAAAATCTTCTCCTGTTTTTACATGTGAGTTATAACGTTCTTTGTTTATAGTTTCGACGGTGACATCGTAAGGAACTTTGTATGATTCTTCGACCTCATAAGCAATCCCCGTACGAGGGTTATGTTTGGTAACCATTCTCGTTTCAGTTCTGTATCTGGTTTCAATGTGTGTCGTAGATTCCTCAAACCAATCACTAGTCTGCACCTCGTGATCCATAGAACCAAAGCCATTCCAAGATGATACGCTTACTAACCTTTCAACTTCAAAATTTTCTTTTTCAACTGGACCAGGGCTACAGACACCATCCTCACATATGATTTCCTGTGTTTCCCTCACATCGGTAAAAGTGCCATACGTGAATATTGGTTGAAGAAGTGCTGTAAAGTCTCTTAGCATGTCCGTTTCATCTGGAAAGTCTTTACTTAAAGAGCGTGGAGCTTTTGGGAGATCATTTGTGTCCGGGACAGGAGGTGGATCAAATTTCCCTTCTTCATCATAATGCCAAAAAGCAATTTGATACGTAGCAGATATTAGAGCTTCTGGGACCCGATACATTTGTTGTTCGGCTTTTGCGCTATCTACCGTTGCATTGGAGAGATCTGTAATGTATTCATTGAATAATCCAATTTCCCCTTCATCACCAACCCCATCGGAACTACCAAATAGAGCAGAAAAGATAAGCATTACCATTACAGCAAAGAGTAAGACTGCTATGAATATGATCAAGGCTTTTGCACCGATAATAGATGCTACGATTAGTACCTTTTTCATGATTGCCATGAATACACTTACGATAGCTTTCCTGAGTAGTTGAGCGGCAACTTTTATTCCACGCTTTATTGCTTCTCTTTTGGCTTTTTTAGCTAACCGTTTTCTTCCTTCTGTAATGACCTTTTCTTTCATGGCTTCTCTAGCCTTTTCGGACTTATCTCTTTGTGGACCTCTACTCTCTTTTGAGTGTGAATCAGTAGAAGACTGGATATCTCTTAATTGATTTAATCTTTGAGATTGGTTATCTCTTCTATCTGGAACTGAATCATGGGAAGAATCATAAGAGGTTGAAGAAGGGAGATTAAGTATCTCCCTTTTCACATCCTCTAAAGATCGTTCATTAGCATAGCGGTCATGCTGCGAGGATTCTTCTGTATTTATATCAATTTTTCTCTCAGCACTCATAGATTAAACCACTCCTTGCTTGAACCTTTTCTCTTCAAATTCCATACGTCTTTTCACTCGAGTATTTGGTCGACGTGGGATTAAGTCTTTTGGTGAAATTTGTTCTGCTACGTTACCTGTAATGGCTTCCTTATCACCATTGGAATTAACTGTATAGTTCTCTAATACCTCGGTAGTGCCAGTAGGACGTTGAGTAAACCGCCCATTTTCTACAACATATTCTTTGTAAACTGTTTCCCCACTTGATAGAGAAGCATCGCCTGGGCCGTAATCCGATACTCTATACGTTTCATTCTTAACTGGATCTTTCATAACTGCATAACTTCTACCTTTTTCAATGACTGTTGTTACCTTGCATTGTGGATTATACTGTTGCAAGTCTTGAAGAGTGAATGAACCTTGTTCGACTTGTGGATTAAGTGGTTTATGTTCCATCATCTTATTAGGAGCAGCCGCGCTAGATGGAGCCACTTTTTTAGAAATAAGATCTGTTGCTTGGATGGACAATGGATTACTGTACATTGATTTATGACCTGTTGAATCTAACTTGTAGACGGATGGGTTGCCTCCACCTGTTTTAGCAGGCGCTAGCATATCATTATCAATCGTGTAATCTTGGATGATACGTTCTCCCTGCTGTAAAGAAGTATCTCCTGCACCGTAACGAGAAGTACGTACAATTTGACCATCATTCCCTTTCACTTGCATGTAAGAACGGTCATTTTCAACGACCATTTGAATAGCTCCGTTTGCATAACTAGACCTCGTTTGGCCATTAGGTAATTCTACAGTCTCTTTCTTCGCATATCTCGCCATATCACCAACATCCATCGTTTGAGCTTGGCTTGTTTTGCTGTAAGGGTTTAAGTCTGTCTTGTCTAAGAAGTTAGATTGACCGGTTGTGTTTGGTGTCGTTAGCTTAGAGCCAATTGCATAGCCAGAAGCTCCGAGTAATGCTCCAGAAGCATAAGCAACTCCTTTTCTTACAGCATCTTGTTTCTCAGTAACGTTTTGAGGTTCGTATTGATCGCTACCTTCTACAAGTTTATTGATACCAGGTGTCATGTTCACAAAGTCATTTGCTACGTCTTTCGTTGATGCTACGGCACTCTTTAGACCTGTACCTTGATACGCTCCTGATATAGCGCCTTTAAGACCTTCTGTTGGATTTCCGATCACTTTCCGAATCCCCGAAACATTATTAGTGTTTAGATTATTAGCGGCCTGTTGATAGAACTCTTGATGTTTGGAACCGACTTCTTTATTCCACATTTGTTCAGCTACACCATTATTGATATCCGGCTGCTCTTGTTTAACCGCATCCATAAATTTAGCTTTATTGCCTTCTGTAGCAAATCCTTTAGTTAGTTCATTTGCTGTTTGATTTAGAATCGCATCTCGGTTCTCAAACCCTTTACCAACAGATAGGTGTTGTACGTTTTCTCCAGCGACTTGTGTGGCACTTACAATCGCTTTTGCTCTTGAGTCCTTCTGATTATTCCATTGTGTTTCAACTTCAGTAGGCTCTAAGCCACGTTCCATACCAGAAGATAAGATTGCTGCTTTCTCTTCTTTGAAAGCACCTTTCACAAAATTACTACGTTGCTGTTGTACTTGTTGATCCCAAGCTTGATCCACTTCTTGACTAGGAGCGTAATTCTTGTCCATCTTATTCATGAAGCCCTCTTTATTGTTATCACTCCATTGATTAACTCGTTCTTGAGCAGCAGCTTTAATTTGATCGGGTGTGCGAGAAGTAGAAGATTGCATTTCTTGTTTATGAAAATCGTTATACTTTTGTTGAACTTGATCATCCCATTTTTGATCTAGATAATCTTGCTTTTGTCCTTCATAAAAAGCTGGTTTATTATCTCTCGCCCACTCTTTTGCTTTTGTTTCACCAAGTTCAGACTGTTTTTCTTGAACTTGTTTATTCCAAGCTTGATCGACGTCTGCTGTAGGGGTGTAGCCTTTCTCTAATTTATCCATGAAAGGTTTTTTATTATCGGTAGTCCAATCCCCAACTCTTTGTTGTGCTGCTGCTTGGATTTCTTCAGAAGAGCGACCATCACCGTATTGAGATTCTTCTTTTTGGAATTCGTCAAATTTTTGTTGAAGCTTTTGATCCCATTGTTTATTCATGTGATCTTGTTTCTTCTCTTGATAGAATGAACCTTTGTTCTCATCAGCCCACTCTTGAGCTTTACTATCTCCGATTTCGTTAGCTTTTGCACGAGCTGTATCAAGGGCTTTATGGTATCCGCCGTTTTTAATTCCGTTTTCCATAAACTCTTGTTTTTCCGAATCCATCATTCGATCAGCAACGGCATTCGCATATTGTTCTTTGTCTAGGTACTCAGTAGGTTTTTGTAACTTCCCTTTTTCAGTAGCGTACGCATCTTTAGTAAATTCGCTTTTCTTCGCTTTCACTTGATCATCCCAAGATTGGTGGACTTTATCATCAGGACGATACGTGCTACCTTCCGTATCCATAAATGGTGTGCGATTTTCACTTGCCCATTGCTCCGTACGTTGTTTAGCTGATTGAGCAATTTGTTCATCAGATCGTCCATCCGGATTTTTCTTTTCATGTTCATGGAAATCATTATATTTTTTCTTGACCTGTGAATCCCATTGTTTGTCCAAATGATCCTGTTTCTTATCAGCATAAAAGTCGTCTTTATTGTCAGCAGCCCATTGTTCAGCTTTTTGCTCACCAACATTAGATGCACGGACTTTAGCTTCTGCTAAATCAGATTTGTATTGGTCATTTCGACCACTACGCATTTCGTCGGCTACTTTATAGGCATTATCATAAATCCCTTGTTTTTTCTTAGCGAAATGGTTGTCCCAAGATTTAGTAGCGTCTTCTTTTGACATACCTTCCGCTTCACGATCTTGTAAATATTGCTCTTTATGAGTGTCCTCATAATTTTTCGCTAATTGATTACCAGTTTCTTTTACAAGGTCATCAGCTTTCGCAAGGTCCGGTTGATCCTTATATCCTCTCTTCCCAATAAGAGCACGTGCTTCATTTCTAAAGGCTTCACGTTGGGACTGTTCTTTGTTATTCCATAAGGCCTGTGCTTCTTCGGGTGATTTACCTTTGTTTTTAATTTGATCGTCCATAAAGTCTTGGTAATGAGATTTTGCCCACTGATCAGTCTTCATATCACCCATTTCATTAGCTAACTCATCGTCTTTATGCATGTTATAACCGGATATGCCTTCTTTAGCTCCATTAAGTCCTTTGGAGAAGGCTGATTTAGTGGCAGAACCAAGTACATGTCCTGCTCTTCCGGCAATGGCACCACCTACACCACCGACTAATCCTCCTACACCAGCACCTATAAAGGAACCTTTTGGACCTAGTGCAGCACCACCGACGGCACCTGCTACACCGAGCGTCATTTTACCTGCTTTACTCATAATTTCACCAGAACGTAACATTCGCTCTGCACGACTTGAAGCTCCTGTATTCGCTGCATCTGTTGGGCTAGAAGAACTGCTCCCTGCTCCTTGTTTCTTTCCACCATTTGCCGCATCTCTTACAGCTGATAGTGCATTTCCACCTTCACGAGCTGATTTAACCGCTCCGTAGGTTGCTGCGATCCCTGAAAGACCTGCCATCGAAGCGAATTTTGACATATTAGAAGCTGTATCTCCACCTAAGTTAAACAAGTTTTTAATTGCTTCTCCGAGCGGAATGAGAATAAGAAATAGAAAGATTATAGAAATTCCTGAGAGTCCCGAAACCATAGCAGCAGCGACCCATAAAGTAACGGCATGAACACTTTGTACTAAAACAGTACCGGTAAATTCTCTCAACCAATTTAGGGTAATACTTTTATATGGTTGGATCATCCATAGTGATATGAATACTGGACCAAGAACCATGAAAAGGATGAGCGTAATTTCGCGAAAGAGATAATAGAAATTCATCCATATCATGATAAATAGTAAAAAGAGTTGCACCATCATCCACCCTACAATTGCTAGGGGGCCAGTTACCAACCAAATCCCTTCGTCCTCGAAAACGTCAGCTGGGCTAGGTGACAATTGAGCGTATGCCCATTTATCGCCTGCTTCACCTTCAAGGTCTACTCTAAAAATATCAATGATACCAGCATTTAAAGTGAAGATTAGATCATAAAAGATGTACACATTGGCTATCATAATAGCAACCAATACCCAATCTTTTAAGAATTCAATTAAAACTGTACGATTGGAAGGGTTTATGCCCGTAGAGGACAACCTACTACCTGCATAAACAATACCGATGATCATAAAAAATGAGACCAATATTGTTAAGACATTAATTCCGGGCTGCAAAACATCTGATACGACGTTTGAATTGAAGGTATTGTAAATTAAATCTTCATCATCGCCGTAAACTAAATTCATAATTGAACGGAGGCCTCCAAATGTAGCAACGATAGCATCCCACATCGCTTCTATAACGTTGCCAACGGCCCCCAAAAGTCTATCCATCATAGGCCCACCTCCTTTCTTGCAATTAAACTAAACTCGTTCAGCTAACCGCTTCCGTTTCATCATTTCATCTAGAACTGCTTGGTTTGATTCAATAAAGACCATTTCTTCATCACTTGGATCTGTTTTTAACCAAACGGTAGAAAGACCAATTCTTAAAATGGCTTCTCCTTTATCTGCACCTTGATTAAACAAGATACCAAGCTCCCCTTCGGTTAAAGGGAAGTTTTCACGGATTTTGGCTAAGTCAATTTTGTTTTGTTTCATGAAAAGAATCGTATAAGTATTTGTAACAATTCCTCGGGCTTTTTTATTTTCAAGTAAACGGACGAAATCTTGAGATGCATACACAAGCCCACAGTTACGTTTCCTTGCTCGTCTTGCTACTTTCTCAAAGAACTTAATTGTTTGTTCCCCATCGACAAATTGCCACAGTTCATCGCAGTATATATACTTCTTTTTATGGGCATTATTAAGGTTTTTGGCAAAGTATTCCCACAGATAATTTAGAATTACGTGGAAGGCGATTGGTCGTAAAAAGCCTTCTTCTAATTGAGAAATATTAAAGTTGACTAAGCGACTATTCTCAAGACTTTGCGTTACCCCACGGCCCAGAAAGGTTTGACCATCAAATAAAGGTTTCGACCCTGTTCTTAAGAAAGGTTTCAATGCAGCAAGTAAGCGGTCTGCTTTAGGATCGTCACCAAACTTACCCTTAAGGTATTTAAATATGTCAAAAAGTTCTGGTTCCGGTTTTCTTACTTGAGACTGAATTAATTGACCATCAATCTCTTTGATATCTTCTTCAAATAAAGAATCTGGATCAGTTGTAATACCTCGCTGAGCGAAGACATCGAAAACCGCATCTTCTAGGAAGTTCCGTTCAAATACATTTAAACCAGTGTCCTCTTTACCGCGAACAATGATATCGAAGAAATCAAGCAATTCATTTACTTTTTCTCGAATAGGCACAAAACGTAGGTATTTCACACCGTTTTTTTCGATGATTTTCTTATCATCTTCTAATTCAAGTGATTCCAACTCTTCATCATCTTTGTCATCAAGTGGGATATCTGAATAGTTGATGGCACAAGGATTAATACGAATTTCAGATTCCTCGGAGATATTTAAGTTAATGCCTCCTAATCGTGTAGTCAGCCGACTGAATTCTCCTTCTGGATCGATGATTCCAGCGTATACGTTGGCGGCTGCATTCTCCCTAGCGATCTTTAATTTCATGGCTAGTGATTTTCCGCTACCTGAAATACCGAAAATGCCCATATTGTAATTATCTGGTCTATGACGATCATTACCAAAGGAGTTAAGGAATTCTTTTTGACCTGTAATTCGATTAATACCAAAAGGAATGCCCCCCATGTATTTACCTGCTCCACTTATATAAGGGGAGAATGTACTCAAAGCACGACGGTCAATATTTCGGATCGTATCTTGAAGTTTGTTCGTACCAATTGGTAACGTACTAATAAAGCCCTTCTTGATTCTGCTCCATGCGGTTGTTAGTCGAAAGAAACTACCTGACATAAGGTCTTCTAAGTATTCGGAATAAGCATCTAGCTCTTTTTTGCTACTGCCATACATCATGATGAAGGTAGAAATATTGAACATATCGTTTTCATTAAATTGGATTTCGTCAGATAGAATGAGCGTGTCGTTAATCTTTGTATTCAAATCAGAAATCTGATCGATATTCCCTCTTGCACGTTGGAACGATAGATTGGATTGCAACATGGTTTGTTGCTTTTGTAGAGATTGAATGGCATTTGACTTGGTTACTTTATGCACATCAACTAACACATCAACTTCCCCACTTGCCGTTATATCGTATAGCCAATTCGTTTGCATTTTTCGTGGATACCCATCTGGTGGGATATATGCTGGTCTATAGTATGTTTTGGTTCCTGCTGACTGTTTAATCACACCATGATCTTCATCTTTTATCGAAATGCCATCTGGAGATATAATGTCCATAATGTCGCCCATTGTATCTAGTTGGTATGAGGGTATTTCATGATCATTCTCTTCATCCATTGATTCATCTTCAAATGATTCAGCATCTACTTCCTCATCCTCGATGTTTGAAGTGGGTTGTGCTTCCACTTGATCATCCTGCTTGTTCTTTTTCTTTCTCAAGGTTTTGAACATGATTTCCTGACTCCTTTACCGCTTCAATTTGTTCCTCAGATTTATCTGCAGTTGAATAGAGAGATAACATTTCACGCTCTTTAATGTTTTTAAATTTCAGTTTTGGAGCTTTACGACGATTAAGGGTATGATAAAGAACTTCTGCAATTCCCTCTCCAGTCAATAACTCCACTTCCATATTTGCTCTCTTCAACATATTTTTCGCATTATTTACTCGTCGGTATAATTCGCCAAAAGCTCGTTCTACGATTTTTTCTTCGTAATCTTCTGCTCCCTTTACAACACCTGCTTTTTTCGGATCGGCTTTCTGTACAAAAATCAGATAGCGTTTTGTTTCATATCTCGGTTGTGACGCTTGCCAATTGCGCAGATCATTTAAAAGTCCTTTTCCGTAATCAATTGCATTTGGAGACATGTTTTCCGATTTGATCATGTTTTCTTGCATTTCTTCGATAGGTTCACTTAAATCAATATAGCGGTTCTGTAGATACCATTGAACTTGATATCCATCAATACTTGATAACCATGTTTCAAACGCATCATCAATAGATTCTTGCTCCTCTTGAGAGCGTAAAAAGTAATTACATGGTTCAACTTCAGTAAACATAACGAACCGTTCATCTGTTAAATGAATCATATGGTTCTTTACGGTTTTCACTTCACCCAGTAATTCTGAGAATAGATCAGGTTCTTCTTCTGCGTACTCGTCCGTTGGTGCATTTTTCTTTGTATTTTGGGGTTGATTAGTTGCTTTCGAACCTCTTTTATTTTTCGTTTTTTTTGTAGGGGTTTGTAGTTTCACTTTCTTTTCATAAAAAGGGATCAATGATCGTTTAGTGGATACTGCATAAACCACCCAAGCAACACTTCCCAATACCGTTAAAACAACGATGTCCATCATGCTTTATCACATCCAATCTTCTCTTCGTTTTCCTTTTCTCCACACACCGGTTTGCGTTTTCTTAGAAAGTTTTGTAATGAAATAAAAATCATAGAACATGTTGTATTTTTTTTGTTTCATGAATCCTAAGAGAATTACAATGATGGCAAAAGGAATGGCTACAATGAGATTCAGCATTAAGTTCCCAATTAGGGAGAGGGGAAGGGACCAAACTAAGGGGGTAACACTATAGATCGCTCCACCACCTAAAAGAACATAAATCAACTGTCTCATTGAAATAACTCCTAATAAGATCTTTTGCTCAGAGGCCATATCAACCGGTACACTTACTTTTCTCATGGAATCTCCTTTCTATAGAGAAACCTCTCTATTACAGAGAGGTTTCTAGGTATTGTTCTTCGGAGTCTACCAAACCCATATTATTAATAGTGATAAAAACATTCCTGTTAATCCTGTTCCAAAAGTTATTACATCCTTTTTCTCTTTCTTTCTTGCTAAATTTACTCCAGCGGATACCCCGAGAAATAAAGAAATTAGAAAAATGATACTTGGGATAATACAGATATAGTAAATAAATTTTAAACTCTCAGAGCCAATTTGCCCCTTTACCACAAAACTGAGAATCAATGAAATGATTACTCCAATTATAGGTAAAAGAACTTTAAACTCCTTCTTGTTCTCTTGATTTTTTTTGTTAAACAACCTTGTTGTTGTATACAGAATAGCCACAATGGTCAATTGACTAATTAAAATTAAAAGTAGAATAGAATATGTTATTTGATAATTATTGATCTGGCTGTCTAATGCACCTGTAAGTGTAATCGTATAGATCAAACTAAAAAGGCCAGCTCCAATAGTTGGTAATCCATTCGCTTTAATTCTATTTCTCTTTCTTAGCAATCCAATGTATGAACATATACATACTAAAACCCAGAGTGTGGATAGCCCTAAAAAGATAGAAATTTTCATTAAGCTCCTAGACCGCCAATCCATCCTACGATCTCCAAGCACTTGTAAACTACGAAACCACCAAGGCAAGCCATTGCTAGACCGATAAACCCTTGCGTTCTATTTTGTGGATTTGATTGTGCAGCTGAAAGCTTCACACCCGCAAAGATAACGCAAGCAACTACCCACATACCTGCTAAACCTAGTAATACGTATAACAAATCATTACCTTGACTAAAAAAACCACTTGCATTTCCGTTATCCATCTTCACTTTGTCGCCACCAATGTCGACATTCTTAAAAGCGTTAGCTCCTACTAATGATGGGTTTACTACCATAAAGATTAGTGCCATTGCTGTAAGCCAAGCTTTGTTCATTCGATTCATACTTTTCTTTAACATGTTGTTCATCCTCCTAAATTCCTGTTATCCAACCAGCTATGGTTAGGCATTTGTAAACCACAAAACCGCCTAAAATTGCAAATACTAACCCAATGATCCCTTGTACCCTAGCTGTCGGGTTACCCTGTGACCCAGATAAACGCATACCCGAGAAGATAATGCATCCAACAGTCCAGAATCCACCTATCGCGATTACAATCTCTAAGATAGAGTTAAGGTTATCGTAAAGGTCTTCGATATCCCCTTCTGCAAATGTTTCTTCTGCTAAAGCTATACTTGGTACAAATAAAATAAGGACTAAGACAATCAAATAGGTTGTGATTTTCTTTAGGGCTACTAGATGTGTTCTTGGTGTTTTATATTGAGTACTCACCTACAACCTCCTCTCTTACAAAGCTCTCGATTCCAACCACCCCCTTAAAACGCAAAAAAGTCCCCGAAAAAGTAGACGCATAGTACGCTACAAATTTCGGGGACTTCCCTCTTCGTCATATATTAGATTACATTTATCTTATTCTATCTTTATCAAAAATGCAACATTCATTTAGTATTTAGCACTAGCAATTCCCAAGAATATGGAACAGAAAAAAGCCCTAACACATTAAGTGTTAGGGCTGACTATATTTTATAAGGTTCGAATATCAGGAATGTAGTTTTTCAGGGTTAAGTCATCAATTCCTTTAGCTACATTTTCATCCCATATCGACATACGTACATTGTAATGTTGATTCTTGAATTCTCTAACCATATTAAACAAGTGATCTTTAACATAAATATTTTCAATCATATCCATGTCATAAGCAATCACCACGTTTTTCACTCCCATTTCTTTCATGATTGGTAATAAAAGTCGCCATGCCCCTACTCCTGGTACAGAAAGGATAGTGTCGCCCCACTCTTTTAGTTCGTGAGGTTTGAAAAATTTTGCGAATTTTTCAATCGTAATGTCCCCTTTTAATCCGCCTTCTGTAATCCAAACCGTTTCGGCAAATCGAGGTGTTCCCGATTTCCATTTTAATAGATGAGAAGTCGGCACACTCACATGAATAGGTAGAGGGTTGCCAGCACTTGTTCCATTTTCTTTTCTAGAAGAAGAGAGCCAAATGTATTTTGCTCCTTTACTAATATGAACATCACCAATGGCTTTACCATCTTTCCCTTTGATCGTCTGCTTTGCACCTACAGGCAACTTTCCTTCATAGATTGTTTTGCCTTTGTATTTTAATTGAGCTACGTCTGGTTGTTCAATTAACTCAGCAGAAAACGTTTCATCAATTGAGGTATAACTTAGGTTGTTCACTGGTGAATCTACACGCCATTGAACACCTACAATTTCATTCATATGATTTCTTGAAGGAATACCGATTGCAGGTAGACCGGAAAGCGTATAATATCCGCTTCCAATCTTTTTACGATAATAAATACCAGGCGTCCCAATAAGGTGATCTTCACTACCTAATTTCTTAGCTACTTCACTAATTACACGCCAAGGTTTGTCTGGCATAGAAAAGTAGCCTCTTGCACGAATTTCTTCTTTATTCATTTGTCTCGTTACACCTGTTAAATGAGCAAGGTGCTCCTTTGTTAATGAGCTATTAGCGATTAGTTCACTATAGACCTTATTCAATGAGTGTGAAGGTAATTTCTTCGCATCTTTCTCAGTAGAAATCTTCTCTTTTGGAATAGAAACTTGCTCTTTTAAATAGTGAAGATATCCCGGTAATGATGAATTTTTGCCCCACTCGATGTCCGAAGATTGACGAATACACACTACTCGATTCCCATCTTCATGGATCATACAAGCACCTGTCTTCCCACAAATTTCACATGGTCGTCTGTAATATTCATACCAAGGACCACCTTTTGCTGTAGTCATTCTAAAATCATTCATACCGGAACACTCCTTTTTTGGATTAGTCTTCTAAATCTCCGCTCATCTGTTGTTGGCATAATGGTTACTAGAGTAAATAACTTTTCTTCTCTTGAAAGCACAATAGCCATCGGCTTCTTATCAGAGTCTACTCCTTCAATGGTGTAAGTAGGTAACTTTTGCCCCACTCGGTGGTTATAGCCCAAGTTGGAATCAACCAATTTCATATCGCTTTGAAAAAAGGATAGAATATCCTCATTGGAGTAACCCCTCAAAATCATTTGTTCTTTCGCGTGTTTGCTTACTCTTAACGTACACTGGTGTATCTCCTTCATTATTTTGTTCATCTAAACCACTCTCCTTTTTCCACAAAAAAAGTCCTTTGGAGGTCTAATCATCCATTACAGATGCACTAACCGTCCAAAGGACTTTTCATTATTTCATAATTAAATAGGTTGAATTTCATTAATTATATCAAATATATGGACGGTTGAGTAGAACGAGTTCAACTAAATACAGAAATTATTCGATCTTTCAAAGAGCGTTTTTTTTGATTGCACAAAGCGATGTGGTCTTTAAGTAAATGCTCAATGATTGGCTCGAATGATTGATTTAGTATTCTTTTAGGTTTATCATGATGCATTAAATAAAGAGGTTTAGACTCATAAAAATTCTTCATGTGATCAGCGGTTAAATCAGGGATTTCGGTTAGGATTGGGATATCTAAGAAAGATGATATGGTTTCTGTTTTACTAAAAGAGTACAGTGGTGAAAAGATTAACTTCGTTTCTGGCACAATGGCTTTCACTTGTGATATGAACGGTTTCCATTCATTTAAAATTTGAGTTTGATCATTTACTATGATCCATAATTCATCTACATGCTTAAGAGAAACCTTTGTGTGATTTTCCATGTGTCCAGTTGGTAAGTCTACTAGTGTTACGTCGTGTATACGTAAGCCTTCTATTAAATACTTCAACATCTGAGGTTCCCATGTACGTTTTAGGTCATTTGCGTGTAAAGGAAAGTAGTTCACATCATGTGTAGCCCAAATCACTCTTTTTGCATCTATGTCCTCTTTGCTAAATAAGTACTCAGCATAAGAAGTCCAGTGTTCAGGTTCTCCTTCAAATCTCGATAGATGAGGAAGTAGGGCCGGTTGTGGTTGTAACCCTTCAATGACTGCTACCGGAATATTTAATGTCGCTAAACACGTAGCAAAATTTATAGAAAACGAGGTACAACCAATATTTTTTAAGGGCGACCAAACTCCAATCACTTTCTCTTTCTTTATTTTTTTAGTCTTATAAACAGGTATATCGAATGCTATTTCAAGCTTGGCATTCTTATCTCTTATGACTGCATTTGTATAGGTTTTAGCTGTAAGCTCTGGTTCATCATTATTGATTTTTAGTGGTAGTGATGATGGTTTTTCTGCTTCTGTTTCAAAAGTTTTTTGATCTAGCAAGGTTTCTTCTTCGCGGTTCTCCATATCTTTCTTCTGATCTTCTACTTGATTAGTGCTATCTTTCTTCTCAGTGTAAGGTGTTTGATGACCTTTGTCAGAATCGAAATTACTCTCTTGTTCTTTGAATTCATCATCTTTTTTTTCTTCTGTATCACTAATATTCGCGTTATTATCAACATGAGATTGATCGTCACCACGCGCTTCAATTTCTATCCCAGCAGCAATAAACTTACTTGAAGCCTTTTCAAAGTCACGTTCAGAAGGTGGATATTGATCAATTGGTTCCTCTTTATAACTAGTATCTGCAGGTGGATAAATCTCTTCAAGATAAGAATAATATTTATGGAGTTCTTTTTTGTCAGATTCATATCCAAATAACTTGATCTTGTTAAAAAAGCCTTCAGAACAGTATTCTGAGAGTTCTTCTACTATCGATTCGGGTTCGCTAATGAATATAATAATATGCTCTACATTAGGTAGAACCTTTTCGATATTCTTTATATCTTTAGGTGATGGCAAGACTTTGTTACTTATGACCGCAAACTTCACTTCTTTAAAGATAGGTCTTACTGTCAAATAATAATTTGTGGGAGCCATATCTAATTTGTCTCTATTGAAATCAATATTAGGATTTTGATTCACGATATCGAGTGTCTTATCTATGAGTTCATCATTAAATATAGAAAATAGTACCCTCACCGAGCTTGCCTCCTTTTTTCCTCTAGTAACGGAATGATTTTATCAATTCGATCTTTCATTCGGTCACTAATCATTGCTTGGTTGTTCTCAATATGAGCGATATGATTAGATGAATATCCAATTAATTCAGCGAGTTGATATTGTTTTAATCCATAACGTTTTCTCAGCAAAAACAATTTTTCTACATCGTTTTCAACGTGGATTGAATCAAATTTAGTAGTCATTAGTACCTCCAAAAAATAAAAAAACTCAAACCATTCCCCTTTCAGGGATTAGTTTGAGTGGATCTTCACTTCAATTATTTAGTTTTTATTACAATCAGTATACTATGAGGGGAAACTTTTGGAAAGATAAGCTTGTAAATGACATATACTAATTCTATAATAGAAGTATATTTTCACTCTATATTATTTAACATACGCGAAGCTCATTGAGCAGTTACAGGCTACATGCCTCTACCTGTCTTCAATGGGCTTTTTTTGCGTCTATTTGAGGAAGGAGACTAAACAATCATAGAGTGAAGAGACAAATCTGATTAAAAATTTTAAGGAGAGTGTTTTAGTTATGAAAATCAACGGTAAATCACAAGAATTAGTAAAGTTATTATCCAAGGTATCTACAGTATGTTCCACATCTAAGGAAAAGCCAGTATTAGCAGGTATTCTATTAACTGTATCCGATGATAAGCTAGTAACCGTAGCTTCAGATGGACAAACTTTTGTAAAGGCAGAATTGAAAGGAAGTAAAACGATTCATGTAGAGGAACCAGGTTCAGTTATTGTCCAAAAAGGGTTAATTAAATTTTTGGAAAAAGCCGGTGAATCGTTTGAATTGTCATTAGAAGCATCTTGTTTGGTGTTTAAAGGGAAAGGGACTAAGTTGGAATTTCCTATTTTAGATCCTTCTGATTTCCCTAGTCTACCTGGTTCTGAACAAACTCAAGGTTTTACGCTTAAAAGTGAACAGTTTTCAACGCTTTTAAACAAAACCATTGTATGTGCAGCTCAAGCTGAGACACGACCAGTCCTAACAGGTATTAATATTTCTAGTACTGGTACTCAATTAGCCTTTTCAGCGACGGACTCTCACCAATTTTGTCGATGTGAGCTTGATCACGAACTTCAAGAAGATTTGAATGTAACGGTTCCAGCTAAATCCTTAAAGGACATTGCTTCTACTTTCAATAGTGATATTAAGTTTTTTTGTTCAGGGCAGTTATTTGTCGCAAAAGATCAGACCACCACGTTTTATACGAGAGTCTTAGAAGGGAACTATCCTAATACTACATCGTTTGTTAATTTGATTCTTGAAAACACTTCAATTGTCAGATTGAATCGAAAAGAAGTATTAAATGCCTTGAAAAACATTGAATTCCTACTTAAAGAAGAAGGTGAATTAAAAACACCTGTTAAGTTCGTAGCGAATGAAGAGGTAATGGTATTAAGTGCTGCTCCAGGTAAAAGTAGCTTAACGCTTGAAGTGCCTGTAAGTGAAATGCTAGGCGAAGGAGTTGTTGAGTTTTATTTTTCCATTAAGCTACTTCTCAATCTAATCTCTACGATGGAAGGAGAAGAAGTACAGATTGGCTTTGATGATCCATTAAAACCAGTTGCAGTGTTACCAGATGAATTAAACGGAGAATATCGTATGCTTTCTCCAGTAAGAGCGGGCGCATAAATAATCAAATTTGAGAGATCGTCATAGACGATCTCTTTTCTATTGGGGTGAATTCATGTATCCAACAAACAGCAAGTCATCTATCCAGACATACACGATAGATAAGGAGAGCTTCTTTTCTAATTTGATCGAATTTCCATCGGAAAATGAGATTACTTTATCGGTTCAAGATGCCATGAAATTTTGGAGAATCATTTGGAGTAATAATGCTCAATCCATTGATTTTAACTCTTTTTCGCTCAACGAACTAGAAAAGACTTTAGATTCAGTGATGGTCATTAGAACAGAAGTAGACGATGCAGAGGGATTCCAACGAGAGAATGCTGCTAACCCAATGGTTCAAGCATTTCTACTTGATGGTCTCCAAGACAAGTTGGCTAACTTGAGAGTGAAAAAAAGAAGTAAAAATCAATTTTTATAGGGAGGATTCTCTTATGATGTATTTCGATGATGAAGATATTTACTATGTGAGTGGGACTTTAGAAAACCTATATGTTCTCAAGATAATGCATGACTTAGGAATGGACATGAACGCATTTCCTTCATATTTTGAACATGATTTGGGTGGTTTTAGGAATACATCTTATGACATCTTACTAAGTGTGATCCATAGTGTATTCGACCTAACTGAAAATGCAATTACAACCAATGACGATGAAATCGACCAATTAAATGAGCCATTTGTAGAAGAGGTTTGTAATTTATTTAAAGATGAATTCTTAGAGTATATTATTTTCACCTCTCCCCTCCTACATCGATTAGAGGGCGAGAAGAGAGAGAAATTCAAACTAGTTGCTAAACAAGAATTTTCTAGCATTCTCGATTTTACATTGCTTGAAAATTCCTCGTTTATTGTTTTATCAAGTGAATACATGACATCTGAATTTATAGATACTGTAAATTCACTTGTGAAGGTTTCAAACTTCCTTAAGGAATTAGTGGGTAGACAAGATGATTAAAATAGAAATTGATGATGAGAATTCAACTAACTTAGTTTCTGTAGTTCATGAAACTAATGGGATTGTAATTAATACCTATCAGACGTCTTTATTTGGAGTTTATGAGGGATTCAAAAATTCTTTTCAAGAAGGCAGTCGACCAAAAGGTGAAGTATTAGCGATACAAACCGGCTTAATGGCAAAAGGAGCTTTATTTGAGGTTCCTCACTTTGATACTGACACCAAGCGCATCTCAGCAATAACATGTGGCTTTGTCGTTTCAAAATCAATGTGGCCATGCGAGTATTTTGATACCAAATTTGATGCTATAGGGATGCCAAGCGCTTTAATCGTTCTTACGTATGATGGTGAAAGGGTTAGCTCTCCTCGTATATTCGCTCTAAAAACGGATGAAGTAGAGGAAGATACTCTTTTATACAACTGGCCATTTCCCAATATTCATAGAAATGGGAATGTGTGTATGGGACATAACAGCTTACCGACAATTAAGAGTAAAAATGAGTTAGTAGCCGTTACGAGATGGTTATTACAGTTACCTTATATTAATGATTTATATGAAGCTGCTGTTAGGAACGTACCTAAGATGAATCCTCGTGAGTTATTTAATGAACTAGTAGATAAAGAATTCCCAGATGGGTGGTTAATAAAAGCAACCCCGACTAAAACAATCAAAGAGTTTATGAGCAAATTATAAAAAAACTACTGGAGGTATGACAAATGGATTTATTTCAAACAAGCTTATTCGGAGAGGAAACACCATTACAAGAGGAAAAGAAGGTAGAAAAAAACAAAGTAATGGCAAAAAGTGCTGTTAAAGAGAAAGCAGAACAAAAGAAGTCAACACCACAAAAGAAACCTAATGACCTCGAAGGCATTAATGATGAAACTTGTATTCTGTATGCAGGATTTAGAACCGAAGGTAGAATGTACCCTCTTACAGATCTATTTACTGATGAAGATATCGAAAAAGGTATTCTTGAAGAAGATGGGAAACGAGTGAAAATCACAGCCGAAGATGTTAGACATCGACTAGAGAATGGGATTGGCATTGATGAATCGTTCCCTGAATTTGTAAAAGGGTTCAGTGAGGTACGATATGATAAAGATAAAAATATGCTCTTCCCGAGCGTAAGTGGTAAAAAGAAAGGAGCTTCCCCAGTGGACGCTCTTTCTCTTTGTAAAGAGACTCTATTTACGTTCATTGGAATAGCAAAACAATTCTCTGAACAATTCGGAACTGAAATTGCAGGTGATTTGTATCAGAATCCAGATACAGGCGAATACTTATTGCGTATTCCACCACAGACTGTTAATAAATATTGGGTAGAACGTGAACATGATGGTGAATTACAAGCTACACATCGGAAACTTTGTGAAATTCATAGTCACCACACAATGGCTGCTTTCCCTTCTCAAACGGACAATGAGGACGATGTGATACCTGGAATGATCTATTGCATTGTAGGAATGGTAAATCATGAGCTCCCACATATTACTTGTCGATATTTTGACCATGTTCAACAAAGACACATTGCTCTAGATGCGGAAGAAGTATTTGATCTGACTTTAGATAGTATAGAATCAGTAGAGATCCCATCATTTGAAGGAGTTATTTTCCCTCAAGTAGAGGTGGTATCAGAATGAACAAGGTAATCAACTTATTTAAAGAGATCAAGTATGACACTAATTATTTTGTTGCAAAACGAAAGTTATATTTTCAAATTATTCAGGTGGGAGTCGGAGGTACGGGATCGACACTTGTTCAACAACTGACGCAGTTATTGGCAGCAAGTGACGTTTATTGTTCCTACTTATTAGCTGACCCTGACGTATTTGAAGAAAAGAATTTGAAAAATCAGTTGTGTTGTGAGTATGATGTTGGGAAGTCGAAAGCTAAGGTATTAGCTGAAAGGTATGGTAGTGTATATGATTTAAACATTAGCTACTATGATAAGTCCTATATCGAGGATACATCCGTACTTAAAATGTTTCTAGAATCTATTGACGAAGCAGCAGCCCATAGAAACGATGTAGTACGTATCCCTATTTTAATAGGTTGTGTAGATAATAATTATACTCGTCAGATCATGCATGAATATTTTATAGAATCCAATCGTCTAATTTACATTGATGCTGGAAACGAGTCTGTGCAAATGGCAGAGGGACCTATAGAGAAGTGGTCTTTTGATGAGAAAGAAAACTATAATCAATCTGGCTACACAGGACAAGTTGTATGTGGTGTTCGATTAAATAATGAAACGTATGTTGCCCCTGTAGGCGAAGTGTTTGCGAATATTTTAGAAGAAAAGGATGAAATTGCTCCATCGGAAATGAGTTGTGCTGAAATGAGTGCATCTGATCCCCAAAGAATGATTACGAATAAGTTTTCAGCTCTTTGTTTAATGACCTTCTTAAATGAATTAATAGCATGTGGCGAATTAAGCAGTCACTACATTCTATTTCATGCAAGGAAGGGATATATGAGGCAATTTGCCATTATGTAAGGTTAAAACACCTCCTACGTCTTTTAAGTGACGCAAGGAGGTGTTTTTATATTTCTAATTAAATTTAATAAAATCTACTTGTGATACAGTTATTTGGATATTTGTAGTGTGTTTCGATAGAGCGTTTGTAATGATATTTTCAATTGCTTTTTGCTCATGATTTGGTATGTCGTCATACAACGTGATTCCAATTGATAAGGCAGTATCAACTTGTTCTGGAATTTCTTCTTCCTCATAGAAAGGCAAGGAGGTCAACATTTCCCGTGGAGAATCGAATTTATTAATACGTACCTCCCCTAAGACTCTGCTCTGAGGCAAAGTTGAGGAAGTATATAAGCGCCACACTTCTCCGTGAGGTGAACTTGCGATACAAACCAGGTATTTCTGTGGGTCAACCGAAAAAAGATCGTCAGAGCGCGTTAAGATACCTCTATATGCTTCTTTAGGTTCTTCTTGGATGATTAGATCACGATTATAACGTTCGTCAATTAGTGCTTGTGCTGCTCCAATACATGCATAGTCAATTTTTAATTGAGTAAGAAATGAAGCAATATTTTCGGTTGAGCTAATTAGTTTTTTATCAAACTCACTATTATCTTTATTCTTTAATAAGTTTAGCAAATCCTCTGTTGCTCCATTTAAGATGCTAAATGTCATTTCTTTGATTCGACCATTCGGTAGAGTTAAAAAGTCAGCAGGTACACTTGTATTTTCATCATCTAATAGTTCTAATACTAAGTAATAACCTTGAAATATAAGGTCCGCAGCATAGGATTCAAACTCAACGCTAAATTCAGCATCTACCTCTACATCATATACATGATCAAATTTCGCAAGGAAATAGTAGTGAGTGCGTTGTAAATGATTGTGAAAGTGTTCGTCATTGTTGTTTAAATGCCTTAACCTCTCTTGACTTACTTCTACTCTTTGTCTTTGTGCTTGTGGTATTGATTCTAATGGAATTTTCACTATTCATCTTCCTCCTCTATAATTGTTTCCTCTTTCTTTGATTCAATGTAATCTAATTCTACAAATGGTACGGAAGCTTTATCTTCATGAAACTTCCACATATTGTTTTCTTTTTTTATTGTGACCATGTAATGTTGTTCAATAGGAACATCTAAAACAACAGCTCTATAAAAATACCCTTCTCTTTGACCACCTTTAAGTTTTACCTCTGATACTTTGTATGAAGTATGTAGAACCTGATGATCTTCGAAAGTAGCCTGCACAGCTTGTATATTCAATAAATCGTCTTCTGCATCTCCAGTTAAAAAATCTCGTTTGAATTCGTGTGAGGCATGTTCATTAAGGAAAGATAAATAATCAGTTGGACTTATGGTTCTATTGTAGAATTTAAAGAGAATATCGGATACGTAAAGGGCAAACTCAGTAGGATCATCATACTCACTAAGCACTTTCACTTTCATGTTGTCTAACACGTTCAATTCCTCTAATTCTTCTAATTCAGAGAGTGCCTCCTCCACAGATTTAGGATTTTCCTCGTAAAATTCATGTAATCCCTTCACGTATTCTTCTACCTCTTCCTGTTCTAACGCTTCTAATTCAGCTTTATTTAATTTTTCTTTTTCTACTTCATTAAGAGCTTGGTCGAGAGGTGTTTTCCCAAACAAACAACCTGATAAAAAGATAGTTGAAGTAAGTAAGCTTATTATGATCGTCTTTTTCAATCTGACTCCCCTCACTTTTTTAATTCTAGACTTAATTCTTTTGCTGCCATGTAACTTTTTAGAAAGAATGATTTATGAATGATAGGAGCATCCCTACAAAGCTCTTGATACAGCTGAATTGTATTACTTACTTTAATCTTAGGGTGCTTCTCCACTACATCGAGAGGTGTGTTTAAATGAAATTGGATACAATAAAGTAATGTCCGTAATTGTTGGTAAGAGACGGTCGTCTCAATGCTAATATTGTACTTTTGTTTTTCAGCATATAGATTAAACATAAGTAAGATAATAGATAAATTCAGTCTTGTATGTTCTAACCGAGTAGAGAAGATTTTTTCTCCATTTTTATACCACTTGTTATAGATGCTCTCCATTGATGGATGTGCAATAACTAATGTTCCATCGACCGTATCAAAATAGATAGATTTATTAATATGATTCAAGTTTAGTAAACTTAAAAAATAATCATGCTTCTCTCTTGAAATCGTTGTTTTAAGTAGATATTTTCTCTCTCTATTGTAGACAATCTCACCTTTAGCTATGAGTGAAGCGATGATAACTTCATAGAGAAATTGGTTTTGGAGCTTATTATGCAAGATCTTACTTCACCCCCCATCGTACAAAAAAACCCCCAAATAGGCCTATTTAGACCTACTTGGGGGTTTCCCTTTTTAAAAATCATATCATACTAAGTAACTATTAATCGAGTTTTTTTGAAAAAGTATTATAAGAAATTTTTCTTTTCTATATCTAATTCCTATTTAGGATGAAGTTTCAAGAAACCATTTAAAGATAATATTAACTAGGGACGCTATTAATAAATAGAGTATAAAAATGATTAATAGAATAGATGTTTGATTAAATGACTGAAAAATCAGTAAAAATAAAGAGGAATTATATATTAAATGTCGATTTATTATATTTAGTATGTAGCAGCATATAATCAAAGGTCAATTCCTTATATCACCAAAAACAGAGTAAAAAAAAGGGGTATTTCGTTGTTTGTTGAAATAGTTTTAAGAATGGTAGGTAGATAATTTTATTATTGCGTATACAATATATTTAATCTTCAACCTAAATAAACCTGCAAAATGTTATTTTTTGCAAGCTTTTATCTATACAAAGGTTTTAAAATTATCTTCCGATTTTAAACATGCTATCTACAGCAGGTGTATAGGCAAGTTTCTGGTCAGCAACTTTGTGCTTTCTTTCTAATGGTTTAATAGATAGACGCAAATGTTGTCCCCACTTTTTAATGGTACTATCGTCAATATATCTTTCTGCCAACACTAATTTCCTTACAGATCGAATGAGATCATTATTAAAGAGCATATTATCATCCGTAAATGCACGATTGATAATATGGCGGTATGCTTCTCCTACTCTTCTTTGGATATGTAACCACTCAGTATGAATACTACCTAATACATCATAGGATTTACCATCATCCAGACCATGTGCCTGCACAGACTCCTGTATTTTAATATCAGTCTCAATCAACGTAGAATCATTTCCATGTTTTAAAAGGAGTTTTGTAGCTTTTGTTAAATACTCATTTTGACGAGTGCCATTCAAACAACCTTCAATGGCTGCCAAGATATGTTTTTGAAGTTTTGGTAACACGTAAATATTTTTAAAGAAATCAACGACATTATCTTTTTTCATGTACCACTCAATTGAGTGATGATGATCTCTAAAATAATTCGTTAATGCTTCCCTATATAAAGTGACACCAGGTACACCAAATTCCTGAAACAGCTCATTTTTAAGACCGATCAAGTAGCGGACTTGCATGTTTTCTTGATCATTATTACTACCTTTGAATTGGCTAAAGTCTAGATTGTATTCTTCGCATAAATGCTCTAGCTCAACATAGGAGCTTACATTTTTAAGTATAGATGATTTTCCAATTAGTTTAGGGTTTACTGCAATGGATAAGACGTGTCTCTTTCCAAAAGAAGTCCTAGCTTTCTTTTTCGAATGTAGAGAGTATCCAAGGTATTCTTTAAGTGTTGTTAGGTCAGTTGCTGATTCACCACTCAGGGCGTTCTTACCTCTAGCAATGCGGATTGTAATCAATCGATTTTTAAGAAGGACCGCAAGAGCTTTATAGGCTTCATTATGATTTTCAAAAAGAACATCTTTAGCTTGGTTAAAAGATGTTTGATACAGATTTTCGAAGGCAGTTAAGTGGTATGTCCCCGGTTTCTTCAGTTGAAGTAGGTGAAAAAGTAACATGAGTGGTCTTTTTGACATGTCAAAAATGCTAGCGAAAGACATAAATTCATAACTATTAATGTAACGATAACTTAAGTCATTTTTATATGAATATGCGTATAAAAAGGTGACTGTATTTTCTTCAGAATGTAGAATCTTATTTTCTATCAAGTTTCCTATAGCTTCCGAGAATTTAGAGTATTTTAGAGAAAATTGTCGTTTGAACATTTCCATATGTACAACCCCATCATGGTCAGTATATCTAGCTAGATGTGGAATTAGTTTCATACTTGTAGGGGTTAAATTTTGTAGAATTGCTGGTGAAAAAACTTCTTTTTTTAACATTAAAAGTGCTCCTTTTTGTTGATTTTCTCGGAGCAACTTAGTACAATAAGGTTATAAGTTATTGGTGGTTTAGTCCTTTGGATTTTCCTTTTGTACTAAGTTACCTAATCGAGAGTTGATTGACTGTGGCCAAACAGTCAATCTTTTTTTTGTCTTTTTTTAAGCTTTTTCAATTTTTAGCTTCGGTAATAAACTCCGCTTTGTGCTTTTCTTCTTAATCAATTCTTTAGGTAGAATATTCTCT
The DNA here is from genome assembly GCF_040939795.1 of Alkalihalophilus sp. As8PL. Taxonomy (GTDB): domain Bacteria; phylum Bacillota; class Bacilli; order Bacillales; family Bacillaceae_D; genus Alkalihalophilus; species Alkalihalophilus lindianensis. The sequence goes on along the minus strand of NZ_CP162550.1, from coordinate 213,598 downwards.
ATGATTGATTGTAACCTAGGTTTCATCATCTTGTTAACCATCCTATTATTTGTAACTAGCTCTCCTTTTTGTTGAGAAGAGTAGACATCATCTGAGTTTACCTCTGGTATATATGTATAATAAAAGGGAAAGTCTGTTGCAAATGCATTGCTTTGCTCCAATTTTTTTGTAGTTTTATTAAATACAACATTGACACGCTCGTTGAAGCTTTCTAACAGATCTAACCTTTCATTGTTTGAGAAGAATCGATCAAATGTAACTAAATCCATATCAGAAACTACATATATATGATCGGCTAAATCATACAAGTCCTTGAATGCCTCTCTATCCCAGTCACTACCAATGTCTATTATCTTGATAGGTGTATGGAGGTATAGTAACGTTTTTGCAAAATCAAGACTGGTTAATTGTTCTTCAACATATTTTTCCTCTTTAGTTGGGTTACGAACAATCCAGTTAATTGAGTCAGTCTTCCAAACAAATTCTAATTCTTCATCAAAAAATACTTCGTTTCTCTTAGAAACATTAATATTGCGTTTAGAGTAAGAACTCACATACTTAGGAGCATTTTCTTCTCCAAAGTAACGATCATAGGTATAAGCTTCTGAATAAGGGTTTTCGATATAACCTACTTCCACATCGTACTTATTTATAGCAGCTGCTAACAAATGGCTAAAAAAAGTTGTTCCAACCCTTCTATCTACCCCACCGACCAGAATCACTTTAGGTTTAACCATGACTCCTACAATTTCTGTAATCGTTTGTTGCGCTTGAAATTTGATTTCTTGTTTTACGATGTGTTTTTCAATGACTTTCTTTTCTTTTTTTTCTTTCTCTTTTTTTTCCTTTTTCTCTTTAGCCTCTTCTTGTTTGTTTAACTCTTTCAAATTAATGAACGAGTATTTTTTATTTAAGTTTTCTACTAAAGAGCGTAATTCATTGGTTTTTTGTTCTATTTCTTTATTGATCCTAGCTTTTTCTTCAACTGTTTCAGCAGCATCCAATTGAGCTTGCAGATCTTCGATTTCTTCATTCGTACTCTCCATAATATCTTGTGAAGAGTCCAGCTTAAGATTAGAAACATTTTTGTAACGAGGCTTTTCTTGTAACTGTTCCTTAACCTTTGTTAAATCAATCACTCGTTCATTGAAAATATCAAGTACATTTAGGGTGATGAGCAACTTAAGAAATGGATGACCTTGTGGTCTCTCACAAAGCATTATGATCCGAATATCATCATCTCTTTTACGAATAATTTCAATGGTGTCACTCCAAAGTTTAAAGCTCTCATTCTCATTGGAAGCTTCACTTTTTAGATACTTTTCATGAAATATTACAATGTTTGGCTTGAACTGATCGATGGATTCATGAATATATTTATGGTGATAAACATATTGTTCGATACAATCAAAATCTGGTTCTAAGCGTCCCTTAACCAAATCACTATACTTTTCATTTCCAATAGCCAATAAAATCTTTGGTTTGATTATTATCACAATCCCCTCCTCACATGATAGATTCTTGTTTCGACTCAGGCAAAATAGGAGTCATATGAATAGTACTTGTACTGCTAACAATGATAAAAATAACGAGTGAAGCAACAACAATAAGTGCGGTAATAAATGTACGTGGTGCTATACTCATAATTCCTCCTTTACAAAAATAAGCCCCCTCACTAAAAATAGGCATAGATATCCTATTTCAAAATGAGGGGGCTTCCCGTTTATATTGACTTGAATACTATTATATAGTGTTTAGCAATAATTTCAACATTAGTTATGTTCAAGATCATATAGAGCATACAAATATTACGTTAAATTCAAAAAAACAACCACTAGACATTGACTTTATACAATGTGTAGTGGCCATATAAGTCACTTATTATATTTCATCTTTTAGGTAGAACTAGTATGATCGTCTTGTCCTTCTTGTAAAAGTATTTTCTTTTTTTCAATTAATTTATGTTCGGCACTATCTAAAGCAACCTTTTTCTCTTCTAATTCTTTTTCTACTTTTAATATATCTTCTTCAGTATTTTCTTTTAGAACTTCTAATTCTTTTATCTTAGGATTCGTATAATCTTGGAGTTCTTTCACACTCTCGTTAAATATTACTTCTACATCTACCTCTTCATGTTTACCTAATAAGCTTTGAAGAAAGCTAGGTTTTGGACGATTAGTTGCTTTTTTAAGAGTGTGTGTTAATAACTGCTGGTTTCTTGCTTCCACACGCAACAAAGAAATTTTATGGTCAATGAGTTCTACGTCCATTCTTTTTTTCTCTAACCTATTTTCAAGTTGATCATATTCCCTCTTCTTATAAGTCAATGAATTATCTTGTTCGAGTATTTGTATCCTTTGATTTGTGGTTTTTAAAATTTGTCCTAGAATTTCATTATCAAAATTTTTAAGTCCCCTATTTGGATTAACTGAATCGTATTCCATGGTTTCGGAGCGATATCCAAGAAGGACTTCAACATCCGAAATGGTTTTACCCTGATCGAGATATAAAAGGATCATGTGTAATCTGAATATACTCTTATAATTTAACCTATAAAATCTACCACTTCTAACAGGTTTAATATATTTCATGAGATTTTCATTTCTTAAGTAGTTTCTCAATGTAGAATCGTTTTTTTGTAAAAATGCTGCTGATTCTGTTGTTGAATATGTAGCTTCTGGATGTAAGTCATTTAAAAAATCCGGTAAGAGCTTATTAGCTGTTAAATCAAAAAACTCTAATTGTCTCTTGAGTGGATCATCCATAAATTCTGATTCGAGAATATCTATTGTATTTATGCTCACTTTCTATCACCCCTTCTAATATTTAATCGTTACTTTCCGCTGATTACTATAATATATACTAAATCTTTTGTAATCAAGGGTTTTAGCGTTCCGTTAGTATGGTTAATTTAATTTAACGCTAGCGCTACAGCTGCTAATTGAATTAAACGTAATAATTAAGTAGCGCTAACTAACATATTAATGTCGGTGTAATCCAAAGTAATTCAATTAAAGCGGAAGATTGCGCGAAGTGGCGGTTAAGTTAGTTTGGATTAGTGGTGCTAGCGTTATAGTTATCTCCGGCTACCGGTGGTAACGCTATGATTAGTTTGGATTAGTTGACTAAAGTACACATATATAAATAAATGTATATACAAAAGTGTATTTAAACATATAAATGATTGTAGTCAATAATGTACATGATTTTGGACAATAGAACGAATTTGGTGTATACTTATAATAGTTAATAAAAAAGTATATACATTTTTATATAGGAGAGTGAATTTTATGATAGTGATGAACATAAATGTAGCAAATGATAACGGGAATAACGAACAAGCTGTGAAGGTAAATGGGGTTTTATATAGACAACCAAATACATATGCAATGCCAGAAAAACCTTCATTTGAAGACAATAGTGAACCTGAGACGTTGATACCAAACCTGTTAAATGAATTAGAAGTTGATATCCAATCAGATAGCATTGATTTTGGCGGTCATTATTTCATTGGTAGGAAAGCGATTAAAAGCAAATACACAGCTCATTCAATGAGTGTTGATAGTGAGAACAAGTATGAAAGTGACTTACCGATCATTAATACATTAGGGTTGTTAGCGGGAATAGCTGTTCAAGATACTTATAAAGAGTCAAATAAATTACCAAAAGAGATTAATTTGAACGTAGATATGGCTACGGCTTTACCGGTTAACCAATGGTCTAGAGAAACATCTAGTATCTTCTCAAAGCGTTTTATGGACGGTTTGCATACGGTGATTGTATATCTAGGGCATCACAAAGTGCGTGTGACTGTTAATTTCACTTACGTGAAGGTGATTCCAGAAGGGACGCCAGTCCTGTTCAACTTAATAGAAGATCAAGAAGGCAATTATAGAAACGATAATATCTTTGATGAATTTAAGAGAGAGTATGACTTGAATGTCGATGGTGAATACTTCCAAGATAAGAGAATTAAACATGTTGATATTGGTGATGGTACATGCGACACACCTCTAACAATTGGTTACGAGTATGATAGAGACTTTGTAAATGGAATTTCTACAGGTATTGGACATTCTATTAATAAAGCTATTGATCTATTTAAACAGGAAGTCAGTAATATGAATATTTCTCGCCAACAATTTATTGACTATGTTAAAGAAGAGGGCCATCCATACCATGAGAAAGCAGTAAGACTTATTAAGCAATCAATGCGTTCTGAGGTAAAGTCGATACATGACCACATTGTAGATGAACTGAAGAAGGCTTCTAACGAAGTAGATGTAATCTGCGTGTATGGAGGTGGCTCTATACTAATGAAAGACCAGCTTTATAAACCACTTAAAAAGCTATGTGATCGTGCAGATGTACCGGCTAAACTTCTATGGATTCCTGAACAATATGCGCCGCTGATGAATGTAGAAGGACTTAATATCTTTTTACAAACGGTGTTTCCGCAATTGAAGGAGAAGGAGTTAGCAAATAAATAATTAAAAAAGGGTGCAACTATAGCGTTGCGCCCATCTTTTAATGATGGCAAGTTGAAGGAAGGTGTAGAGGATGAGTTCGAGGAAAAAGAAGCTCAAAAAGCGTGGAGAGCCAGTTATAATGCGAACTAAGAAAAATGAGCCGAATTTCATTATGGATTGGATCAATTCGCAATCTAATATTAGTGAATCTCTTAGGCAGTTAATCGAGAGGGATGTAGCCGAGAATGGTTTAAGGGATGTCAATGATGACATAATAAACAAAGCAGCAATAGGAAGTGTGACCCAGCGCCAATCAGTTAATAGACAATATACAACTCAAAATGAAATAATACGTCCTATCGAAACAGTTTATGCGCGCAATAATGAAGATTTTAACGAGGGCAATATAAAGCCGGTCATTGCTAATCAAGATGAGTCGCTTGAAACTAAGACTGAAACAACTCATGTATCAGAGGTTCTTCCCGAAAAAGAGACTAGATCTATGAGTCCACCAGTAGAAAGTGCCAGTGAGCGCGAATTGGAGGAAGCAGTTGCACCATTCTCCAACGATGAAAGTTATGAAGCTGTTGAAGTGGATATCATTAAGCTACCTCATGAGAACAATATAAATGGGGTTGAATTTGATCCCGAAAGAAAAGTGATTGAAGAGGATAAAGTGCGTAATAAGGAAGAAGTGAATGAAGATACAACGAAGAAGAAAAAAGTAAAGAGAGGCCATATTGATATTAATCAATGGAGTTAATTAATTGCACTGATTGATGTTCAATCAATTAATAACAATAGAATAATCGGTAATGTGGCGACGGGATGATGATATAAAATTCCATATAAAACGATTTGCAAACCCTGTATAAATACAGGGTTTGATTTATGTGAGATATCAAAATTTGTAGTAATTGGTGGTAAATTAAAGTGGTGTAAATACTTTAAATAGCGATCACGTATACTTTGGTGATTTCATGGATAATAACTCCTGGTTTATAAATTGACGGACATAGCACTAAATTTAAACAAAGTTATATTAAAGATGTTCCACCTACAAAAAGTTTTGATCCTAACGCTGAATCAAGAAAGTGAACTATAACCCGAATAATGGACACTTATAAAAAAGTGCCTCTTATTCGGGTTTTTTCATGTCTTTAGAAGAAAAACCCGTTTATAATAAAAACATTAATTTTGAACGGAGAATCTTTATGAGTAAAAATTTCTATACTGAGCATCAAATGAAAGAAATTGAGAAAAACCCCAACGTTGCCCGTGTATCCGATCGATCTATTTCCTATCATTCAGCTTTCAAGATGAAGGCTGTCAAAGAGTATTATGAAGGTAAAACCCCTTCTCAGATCTTTATTGAGAATGGATTTAACTTAGATGTCATTGGAAAGGGTCAACCTAAACGCAGTCTGAAACGTTGGCGTGATACCTATGAAAAATTTGGAGAAGTCGGATTGGAGTCAGAGCGTAGAGGAAAAGGAAGTTCGGGCCGACCTTCTTCTAAAGTGCTGTCCGCTGAAGAGAAATTGAAAAAAGCTGAAGCTAGAATTAAATTTTTAGAAGCTGAAAATGATTTCTTAAAAAAGTTAGAAGAACTAGAGAGGCAGGCGTTGAAAAGGAAACATTAACGGCATCAGAGAAGTTTCAACTCATTGAAAGAACCATAAGAGTTTATCAATTAAAAGGTGAAGTGTCTTACCTATGTACCTTAGCTAACGTAAGTAGAAGTGGATATTACACCTGGATACAAGCAACGGAGACTCGCCAAAAACGAGAAGAATCAGATGAGCTAGAAATAGAACTTATTAAGAGGATATTTAATCATAAGAAAGAAAAAGTAGGCGCTCTTCAGATTAAAATGATTTTGGAAAATGATTATTTTGTCATTATGAATCACAAGAAGATCAGAAGGTTAATGAAGAAGTTTGGCCTGAGAGCAAAAATAAGACAAGCAAATCCTTATCGAAAAATGCTTAAAGCCACTCAAGAGCACCGCACTTGTCCGAATTTACTAGATCGTCAATTTGACCAACAGGAGCCTGGTAAGGTGTTATTAACGGATATCACTTATCTTTATTATGGCAGAAGTCAGAAGGCTTATTTATCTTGTGTTAAAGATGGTTCAACGAAAGAGATCGTGGCTTATCATGTTTATAATTCGTTAGAGATGGAGTTAGTTTATCAAACATTAGATAAGCTTGTAGAAGCCACTGTTCAATTCCACCCAGAGGCTATTCTTCACTCTGACCAAGGATTCCACTATACCAACCCAATGTTTCAGGAAAAAGTGAAGCAATTAGGAATCCGTCAGTCTATGTCTAGAAAGGGAAACTGTTGGGACAACTCTCCAATGGAATCATTCTTTGGTCAATTTAAAGATCATGTCATGTATAAGAGCTGCGAAACTCTTACTCAATTAAAGCACGAAGTGAATGAATATATAAAAGATTACAATCAGCATCGTTACCAATGGGGATTAATGAAAATGACCCCGGCTCAATACCGGAGTCATTTACTAGCTGCTTAAGTCTCTTTTTATTAACTGTCCATTTTATGGGGTACAGTTCAAAGATTTGTGCACTTTTATTTTTTGAATAGGGGCTGTTCATCATGGTATTGGATTTTTTACGACGTTGATAAAGGGTATAAAATGGGAAGAGAGAACACGAAAGAAGTTAAAACTCTCGAAGCCAAAGCAAGAAAAGCTGAAAATGATGCCTACATGCTTAATCTAAGTATTCAACAAGCTAAAGATGAATTTAGGTTTCGTAGCCATCATTGTTGGTAATGTAAAAAGGCATTGGACTTTTATATGAAGTTGATGAAAGGACCAAAAGCATTACTGATTCGACTGTATGTATTAGATGTTATTGGGTGAAATGTTCGAATTGTAATAGATGTTGCTGTCAACGCAGTTAATCATGTGTAAGCTGTATTGAAATATTGTAGGCACACCCCTTTAATAGAATGAAATGGAATAAAATATAAGGGATAGAGAGTTTATTAGTAGGATGAAAATGTGACTGTAGGCAGATATACAAAATGGCTACAGTCTTTTTTGTGATTTTAAAGCATGCATTATTCGGCAACCACTTATATAAATAAACGTATATATAAACAATATCTTTTTTTAAACATATTTGTATATACGTTAATATTATTTATGTATATACAGATATATAGATATATTAAGCGAAATTTTTTATTTAAAAAACTCATCGCTATCAGGAGGGTGAGTTGATAGGTAGATTTACTGGCTGCTATTAGGAATATATGATAGCTTATTTAGCACTCTTAATGCTAAGAACCGCTCTCACAATGTAATTCTAAAGAGTGATGTGATGAATAGATATTAACTAATTTATGCATAGGGGAAGTCTGTAATAAAGCTCTATTCTCCTTTTCCAATTCACAAGGGTGCTTCACAAGGGTGCTTCACAAGCATAAAGGTATACATGCCTGTGAAACATGCTGATGAATTGGCATCATGACCATGAAAAGCGAAATAAGTGGTGTATAGCAATTGTTTCGTCAGCTCGGATTATAGTGTTGAAATCGAGACTAATACCTAATATATTTATATTTTTTTACTCACTTTAAATATATTTCCGTAATTTAAGAATCGATCAATCTGTCTCCAAAAAACAATAATTTAGAGGTCAATATAAAAATTATTTAATGCCTTAAAAGAGTTGTTTAATTATTAGCAGTTACATAAATATACATTTGTATGCAATGTTTCAAAAATTAATAGCTTGAATCACCAATATAAAGATAGTAAAATGAACAAAGTAAGTCGGACGTTATCTTCCTCTTTAGGACGGTCTTTTATAAGTTGTAAGTAACCTATATAGATTAAGTGAACAATAGAATATTAAATAAGATTACATAAGACGAAGATCTCGCTATGTACCTCCATATTAGGAGTGTATTTAGCGAGATTTTTTTTGTTCTGCTTAAAATATAGGTTTTTAAAGGCTGTTGGTGTGGTGTAGGGAGATATTGAAATATGAATAGAAAGGAGTGCTGAAGTGAAATCACTTATGAAAATAGATAAAAGAACTAAAGTATCTAGGTGGTGGAAAGGGGCTGTACTTAGCGAAGCAGATATTTATAGTTTTTTAATAATGAATGCTTTTAGAGAAGTGGGTTCTGTTCATTTGAAGAATATTCTTGATCCAGATGGAGAGATAAACTTGACTACTTTTACTATGCGTTTGAAGAGGTATGGCGAACGTACGTACTGTAAAGTGAGAATCATTAACAGTAATAGACCCCAGTTTAGACTTACTATGTCTTCACTTAGTGAGAAAGGGTATGAAGTGTTGAGTGAGGATTTAGAAATAGTTGAATCCACACAATTTCCATCTCAACAACCTCCAACTCTAGCACTTCACCGTCTTACAATGTTAGATGCTGTTTCAAAAATGATAGGTGCAGCTTATCAAAGGGCAGGGCTAACATTAGAGGGGAAGGGGGTTTTAATTAAGACTGCTGAACTATCTCCTTATTGGTTTCTTTTTGAAAGCTGGGAAGAAGCCTCATTAGAGACTTTAGAGGAAGGCGAACATATGTACCCTGTTAATGTTAGGAGGGTTGAACACTTAAAAGACTACATTTACTTAGACCTCCAGTGTATCAACCCGTACCTCCATCCATATACAAGACATTTAGAAGGGGGCATGGAGTCTGATGAGATATTTATCATACCCGATTGGATATTGAGATTAAATGAGCGCATTATCAATATCGAGATTGATGTCGGTACAGAGAATCTAGGTAGAATTAGAGAGAAGTTAGATGGATACAATTTAATGATTAAGGAAGCTCCTTATAACAAATTTGAGCACTCTGTTTACTTTATATGTGCAGATGAAACGGCAAGAGCTGTAAATGTAACTAATAAAGTGACACGTATACGCAATATAAAAAGAAATTTATCAGATCATCCAATTGTCCTCAAAGGTCTAGTTGATTTATTTATTCTACCTCTTAAACGTTCTAGTGAAGTCTTTCAAGAACATAATTACAATGTCTCAGGTATAAGAAGTCAGCATCAAAAGGTTGGGTTTCTTCGAGAGTTGTTTTCTAACATGAAGTTTTTGTCCTTTGTAAAATCTGACCTTCAATTTGAATTTGATCAGAGGAAGGAAATAGAGGAAGAGTTAGTTGATGCTGATTATGAGTTGCTTCTCAAGAGGGTATCCCAAGCGGGAAACTTCTCATATATCGTTGCCTTATATATGCAGGAGGGGAGTGTTCAAGATTACGTGAGGTTAAAAAAGATTAATGAACTAATTCAAGATAGCCGTTTAAATGTGGAAGTGTATGCAATTTATAATTCTCACGACTCTATTAAATGTGATGGAATGGTAAATAGTCTTCCTTTGCATGAACGAGTGTACCTTACTTCTGTAGAAGATTTATCGAATGTGGAAGGAGATTATAAGATTTACAATAGGGAGTTGAAGGAGGTGCCATTTGTTTGATCAGGTGGTATGAGACAAAAACATTTAATAAGATTGCAAGAGTTCTAGTATCTATAATAGCGATTACTGGATTACTCCTATTTATCATGCTTTATGTGAATCAATTTACGAGAGATACAAATGTTTGGACTAGCCTATTTGAATTCCTAACCATTGGGTATCATCCATTTGTTTTTACTGGTTATTTTGCGATACTGCTGCCATTTACATTATGGACCTGGGCAATGGCTACCCGTTTTCCTGTAGAGCAATCCGATCTAGAAAAGTTTCCTCAGAAGCAAATCCAGTGGTTGAGTAAAAAGCTATCTACTAACTCAAACCCGCGTGAATATCTGAAGAATGCAGAATTTAATTTTCGTATGAGATTGTTTATTACTATGCTCATAGCCATCCTGAGTAATTACTTATTTATGGTGACTATGGCATTGCATAGAGGTGTACTTCCATATCTGGGGGAAAGAGTGGACCGTATTTCGATTGATAACCCGATCGTATATGAGTCTCTTTTCGCTAATATACAATACACCATTAATTTCATCTTTATTCTTCCGTTAATCCTTACCTTTATGATTAGCCTGGTATTGTTCTCAATAGCGAATACTCATTGGAAAGAAGTAGTTGAGTTATTTAAAACATGGGAGTACAAGAAAGGGTGGCAAAAAGATAACATCTTCGAAGGGAAATATGAAACGATGTTGCATCCACCTGATGTTGACTTGGGGCCTGATTCAGATTCAAAGGAAATGGTTAGGCTAAAAGGGAAAGATCGTACTTTAAATTCGGCTATTATAGGATCGATTGGTACGGGTAAAACAGCAGCATTGGTCTTGCCTATGGTTAATCAGGATCTACACCACATGACGAAAATGATTAATAACTATAAAGAGTATTATAGTAGGAAGGATTATCACAGCGAAGATGTAAAAGGGCAATTGCTTAATGGAATCTCCATTATTGAGCCATCAAATGATCTTTGCCAAAAAGTATATCAATTGGTAAAAGCTCATGGCATACCAGAGGAAGTTGTTTTCTATCTAGATCCTACCAACCCCGATACACCATCTATCAACTTATTTAATGCACCGGTTGATAAGGTGGCCGAAATGTTCACGATGGTTATTGAGGGGATTGGAGAAAACGTCGAATTCTTTTTTGCTCAATCGCAGAGAGTCCATTTAAAGCACTATATCTACCTCTTAATGTTACATGATGATGAAATAGACCCGATGTTTGATGATTTAATTAATATGTACAATGAAACGCAATTGGTAGCAAACATGCACCAAAAGCTAAAGCGTAAAATTAAGAAGATTAACAGAGACTCATTAGAAACAAGAGATCAAAAAAATGAATACAGCATAATAAAGGGCATTGATGAATGGTTTGATCAAACATTAGAAATAATGACATCTGGAAGAGGCGACAATGAGCGTACGATTACTAATAAAGATAAAAACAGTCCTTATTATGGTGAACCGCTAGTCATTGATAAAAAAGAGGAGCATGTAGTAGGGCTTCGTAATATCCTAAACGATATCTCAGCAAACATTGAAATTCGAAGAGTTCTGTTTGGGAAATCAGATTTTGATTTTGATAAGCATTTAGAGTACGGAGGAATTCTTTTAGTCAATACGAGCAAAGGCAGCTTATCCAATCTATCAGACGTATTTGGTAAATTTATATTATTAAGCTTGCAGAATGCCGTTTTCAGACGGAAACCGAATATATCACCCTACCATCATATACTTGTCGATGAATTCCCTGATTACCAGTATGAGAGTTTCGCCAGTTTCCCAGCTCAATCTCGTAAATATAAAGCAATAGTCACTGTAGTTGGACAAACCTTGGCGCAGCTTTCGCGAAAGTATAGAGAAGACTATATGCATACTCTTCTTTCTACTCTTCGTAATAAATTTGTTTATGGTGATGTGTCACCCAAGGATGCAGAGATTTTTAGTGCGATCTTTGGTACAGAGGAAGTATATACCGAATCGGAAACAGAGCAAACGGTTTCGGCCTTGCAGGATGACCCTAGCAGAAGGATGGGCTACTCATATGCAAAAGAAGAACGTCCCATAATGTCTCCATCCGATATCATCTATCAAAAGGAATTTCAGTGTGCGGTCAAACTAGTTGAGGACAATAAGCCGATTACAGTTAGACAGATAGAAGCTAATTTTGTACCCAAGGAAGAATTTATCAATTCTAAATATATTGTAGACGATGAAGCTGCCGATTATTGGTATAAAATAAGACAATCAAACTTAGAAGATACCTTTATCAAGGTAGAAGAAGGCATTTCAGAAGATGAAATTAAGCAAGCCGAGTTAGAAGATAAGGAGAATGACAAGCAGGAGACGGAAAAAGAAGACGATTTTGTTATTAAAGAACATCGTTACTTTGATAATTCAACTCCAACTACCATTCCTTTTAAAGAAAACGATACACATAACGATGAGAATGTAGTCGTATTTCCTATAACGGACGATCACATTTTGGATCAAAGTATGTTTGAGGAAGAAACTTCGAATGTACAAGAAGTGCCGAGAGACTTTACGGAAGTAGAAGGGACCATACCTAAAGCGTTAACAGATGAAGATGAGGATGAAGATGAAGATCAATCTCCTTCTAAACCAGAAGATCCTAATGAAGAATCGCAAGATGAAGGGGATCAGAGAACTGATAACGAGGATGCGTTAGATTTTTCTTTTGCAGTAGGTGATTATGGTTCTTCTAGTGTAAACCAGCAGGTAGAAGGTGGTTATGAAGAAGACCAAGAAGAAGCATTAAAAAGAAGGCGTGAACAATTAAAGAAGGAAACTGATTACGAAGAAGAGCAAAGGCAAGGAAGACAGCGGAAACAAACACAATATGCGAGGATTAGTAAACCTACTGCTAAAGGGGAGTCTCTGCTTAAAGAAGCAAGAAGCTTACATCACAATGAATAGGATATGGGGGAAGAGAGCTTGAGCAAAAACATGAAATTAATGTGCATTCTATCCGTCTTGATTATGATAGCCACTGGATGGTATGTTGCGTTACCTGACTATATCGAAGCTTCAGAAGGAGAAACGTTTATCTCGTTTATACAAACATTCTTTCCTTTCTACGTGATCGGGGTATTGATAACGATTCTTGGAGTGTATGTAATCAATGTACCAAGGACCATTCTTGGTCATTGTAAAGTATTTGTCTATTCTTTACCTACGCCTATTGGGTTTATAGGGATGTTAATGCTCTTCTTCTATCCAATGCATCCATTATTCTCTATAGTTAGTAGTGGTTTAGGAGTGTTTATCCTTTACCATACACTTAAGTCGGCACTTAGAACTAGTAAAAGAGTCATAACTTAAATTGACAACTTCTTAATGATCGTTTACGATTAAGAAAATTAAACATATCACTAGAGGGAGGCCCCCGAGTGAGTTCTGCTATTGTAGCAGGGCTTGTTCGGGGGTCTTTTTGCGTAGGAGGTGCCAAGTAAATCTAGCTTCATCATTAATTCATTCTTTTTCATAAATTACTAATTAAAACATGGAGGGATTATCCTATGAGTATTAGCCAAAAAGAGTTTGATCAAACACATGAAATGTTATCTGCAGCAAGGCGCTATCGGACACCAGTAAAAGAAATTGTCCGTTCAGTTGGTCTTTATCGTATGCCAGTACCGCAACCAAATGGAAGAGTAGAGTTTGTTGAAGAGGAATGCGTTGTATTCCATTTTCCAGGTGGATTTACAGGGCTTTGCCCACAACGTGAGTTCTCTGAGCACCAGTATCGCTCACTTGTAGGCTTTACTGGTACACAGCAAGAATTCTTAGTGAAAGAAATTGCTACAAATGTAGTGGATGAAGAAGGTCAAGAGCGTAATTATGCTGTTGTTTCTGTGAAGGCAGCCGATTCACTTAAAAGAGAAAGGTTTTGGAAAGAAATTGAATCCCTTGAAAAAACAGAAGAATTAACAAGCAAGAAGTATCAAGGTGTAGTCGTAGGGACGAATCCAACAACTCAAACAATTTTCGTGAAAGTGGAAGGCGAAACTTGCTTCATGAAACGTAGTGATTGGGACTATGGCCGTTTAAGTCCAGTTCAAGATCTTGTAGAGCGTAATACACCTATTGAAGTGAAAGTCATTCGCTTTAATAAGGAGTCAAATCAAGTACATGTATCCCGCAAAGAAACGATGAAAGATCCAGCTGAAACATTAAAGGAGCTCGAAAAAGCACAAGCAGTAGTAGGACGTGTAAGTGATGTTCATCCAGAGCATGGTATCTTCATTACATTAGATAAGGGTGTCATTATTAAAGGGACTAAACCAAAACATATTGAAGACCCAATCTTAGATGACATCGTTCAAGTACGTATCCAATCAGTTGATTTAGAACGTCTCTTTGGACGGGGGGTTATTATTGGGTATCCGCAAGGGAAGAAGAAAGTTCATGATGTAGGTGCATTTTTGTATGAGTAACCAAAAGGGATCAGCAGATGAAGTAACGCTTCAGGAAGACGAGCAAAAGCCCCTCTTTGTAACGGATGAAGAATTGCTTTCATTTTGGGATGATCCAACTGTAGTCGGAGGGATTAATTTCCCTCCGCACTATAAACCAATGACTCATATTGTTCCCATCTACGATAAAATGAAGACTGGTTTTATTAATGAAGAAGCCTTTACCATTATGAAAGTTGTGGGGGATGGAATAGCTACAAACGAGGAACAGATTAAACGATTCTTCCTTACAAAAAACTTAACACGCACGGAGGTTAGCAATCATATAAACCGGTTGCGTGAAAAGGGATTTTTAGATCGTTGGCATTTACGTTCAGATGTAAGTGAACATGTATATCCTAACTTAAGTGCTCCTATTACATTAGGTATGTCAGGGTTTATACTTTTAAAACATTTTTACAAAGAACAATTCTTTATGGATAGCATGTTATGGGACCGTCTAGGTATACATACGATACAACGCTACATCGCAGCAAATGAGTTAAGGTGTCAAATTTACGAGTCTCGAACGCTCCGGAAGTGGGTTTGGAATGGGTTAGTAGCAAATAACACGAAAATCTCTCGCCCATTTGGTACAGCTGTTTTATCTACTCCTAACGGAGATATGAAATTTGTGTTTGAAAGAGTGCATCAAGGGAAAAAGTACCTTACACACCTTACTAAACGTATTAATCAGTGGGGTGAATTAATAGAAGATAATAACGGTACTCTACCTGTTGCCAATACGGAAGAGCTTAGAACGATTGTCGTTGTGTATGTCTCTACGAGATCATTAGCAGAGCATATAGTGGAAGAATTAGCCTTATTTAACGTGAAGTTTATGATCTGGATTTGTATAGAGGAAGATTTAATTAAGTTTGGAATTGAACATTCCTTCTATATTCCAGAAAAACATAAACTAAAACCGGTTAAAATGGCATTTCTAGCTCCTAAAAGGTAAAAAGTCCCGTTGGTAAATCTGGGACTTTTTATTTTATTTATTAGTCTGTGTAATTTTGCATGATTTCTTGGTAAAAAATGTGTATTAATCTTTCAAAGTCGTTCTTTTTGTGATACTTTATATATTAGCGAATTGGACAATCTTTAGTCGGTGATCGATAAAATCTGTGTTTTTACGTATTTTTTTGTTTATTAATCGGTATAGTTAAAATAAGAAAAACATTAGAAGGTGTCTATAAACGAAAAGACAAAGGTGTGAAGCATATGGTCTTAAACGACGAAGAAAAAAAGGTAAAGTTATTTAAAAAAGAACCAAGATATTTTATTTCTAGAACATTGAGACTGATTAATGATGATAGTCTAATGGAAGTAAGAGGAATCTTAGTAAAAGAAGAATTATATAATCCGAAGAAGAAAGAAAAACATTATGAATCTGAATATATTTTAGTTGATATTGAAAATATAAACTTAAATGAAGTATCAAAAGAAATTATACAGCATATCGAAAAACATCCATCTAATACATTCTATAAAGAAGTAGAGATTACAGGAGGTCAGAAAGACATATATTTAAAGCAAGAATATCTCTTGTTCAGTAAGGAATCGGATGAGGTTCTATATGTAAATGATCCAGAAGGCTCTGTTGCTACTAAATTAGATCAAACTAATCAATAAATACATATAGGTCAACGATCTATATTGTATACATACTAATAATCTCACATACATAATCAATAGCATCTAAAGACTTAGACGAGATAAACCGACCTAATTAATTGAAAATTCTTTATTTGTAAAATCTATTTTAAAACTCTATTGTATATTATTACTAACTTCATTTATAATAAAAGTATATTTACTACTCTTTATCTAAAAACATACGAAAGCCCATTGGGCCTGATTTGTAACTAATCAAATCAAGCTCAGTGGGCTTTTTTTGTGTTTTTTTTTAAGAGTTGTAAGTGTATATGACTAAACTCATTCTAAGGAGAGTGATTTATGGTGTACAAGGTTACTTTTTTTCTATCAGTAGCACCAGAGCGATTTCTTACGTTAGTTCCTAGCAAGGAAGTGAACGGAAACTTCATGATTGGAGAGGGAGATATTTTTGTCGTACCTTTTCGATGCAGAGGGAGATCAGGCGTTTTTGGCTATCGTGTATTTTGTGCGAAGGTTACCAATCTTACCGAATGGCTTGTGAATCTTAATGAACAGTCACCTATTCAATTTACTGCCGTCGAGTACGATGTGATGATCCCAAAAGATTGGATTAGTGATTTGAAGGATAGACCTTTGTTGCAAGCGATTGATGAAGTGAGAGGGCTGTATCGATCAATGAACGGGATTAACATTGTTGTGGTTGATCAGTATCTTAACCTTCAATTACGCGCAGAGAAAGGCAAAGGAACCTTAGAATTTTTAAAAGAATCAATGCGTTCTTTGGATGTATTAATAGGAATCGAAGATTTTGAAAAGGAGAGTGAGCTACATGGACGTTTACGCACGAGTAGTTAATCAAGAAGGTGATTATGGACATCATCGTATAAAGATTCCGATAAAGCATTTACCGGAATTTCTATCAAATGTTGGGGATGCTCTTATTAGCTTGGAGAAAGAGAATGGTCATAGGTATTGTGAGATTTATGATAATAAGGTGGCTTATATTAATACCCAAGCGAAAATTGCAAAAGAGGTTTATGAGAGTTGGATTGTAGGATCAATCGAAACAGGGGGAGTGGTTGAAGTATGAATATTGTCAAAATGAATCTATCTAAAATGAGTGAAGCTGAAAAGGAAGAATACTACTTGAATGTTTGTAAGGAGCTAGGGTTGAATCCTAAATTAAAGCCCTTCGCTTTTTTAAAAACAAAGAATGGGACAATGATGTATGCATTGCGATCAGCAACCGATCAACTGCGTTCCATTAACAACCTTTCGAGTAAGATTGTTAAAAAAGAAATCATAGCAAATAGAGTATATGAAATCACAGGTCAAGTTAGTGATGGGAAGCGTTGTGAGGAGTCAATAGGTGCTGTTTCGATTGTGGATGCACAAGATCAGCCTCTAAAGTCAAATGACCTTGTAAATGCTATTATGCAGGCTGGTACAAAGGCTATTAGACGAGCGACTTTATCCTTTTGTGGTATCTCATTCTTAGATGAATCAGAACGTGACACTTTTGAGAATGAGGATCAAGGAGTACCGGAAGGCATCGAGAATGCTACGCTTCCGACCGAAGAGCCTAATTCAGAGGAGACGGAAGAGAAGCAAGATCAAGAATTTATTGAGACTTTAGAGTTTCACGATTGCGATGTAATTAATGGGAAGCGCCCTTATTATGAATTAACATTTCGTAATGAAGAGGGTGTTTTCACCAAGGTAGCAGCCATTGATGAAGAAATGGATTTAGTAGATAACCTTGGGCTAAGAAGAGGTTTAAACGTAACAATCAAGAAAGTGGCAAAGAATAATAATTATATCCTTCGAAACATTAAGCTTGTTTCATAAGGTTGTGTAATGGCCATAAAGAGACGATGACGTATTAGTCACCGTCTCTTTTACTATATTAAAGAGGGTGAATCGTATGAACTTGAGTGTAATGGAAGCAATTGAGATTAATATGGAGGGAATTGAACTAGTATTTTGTCCTCGTAAACAGGTTGATCAA
Organism: Alkalihalophilus sp. As8PL; assembly: GCF_040939795.1. GTDB lineage: Bacteria > Bacillota > Bacilli > Bacillales > Bacillaceae_D > Alkalihalophilus > Alkalihalophilus lindianensis. The sequence continues at coordinate 195,511 of NZ_CP162550.1, read as the reverse complement.
GTGGTGTTTGATGAATTAATGATCTATCTAATGGAAAAGAAATTAGGGGACCTGGCAGAAGAGTATTTGAAAGATGTGAAGATGGGGTTTTATTACTATTTTGATGCATCATTTGAAAGTATCTTTAATGCTGAAGACGTTCAACAATTCTTTTTTGAATCGGCAGAACTCCAAAAGGTAGTAGAAAATGTTGCGGAATGGATCGCAGAGGATCTTAAAATGAATCTTGCGGTTGAAGAAGTATTAAATGAAAGTAAAGTAGTTCAACCTTTAAATCATGATGAAAATCCATCTGTATCGATGGATTTTCAAAGTGAACAATTAACATTGTTTTAACCGTCCAAAATTATTTGGACGGTCTTTTTTACATTTAGGATGTTTAGGAATCTAACAAAATGCGATACTTTTCTTCTTTTTTTACCATCAACTAAGTAATATAAGATAACATTAAACCGAATAGCATCCATGCGGGCATTGAGACTATGGCCATATAAAGGCAATTTTTAGCCATTTTCTTTTTATCCTTATCTCCTATCCACACTAGAAATAATATTACTCCGATTATAGGAAAAATAATGCAAATGATGTAAAGAATAATCCTATCATGTGTCGAATCCATTAATATCCCCCTTTAAACTTACTAAAGCATAAATTATCTAATCTTTTATATACCTTAACACTACAATAATATAAAGGGAATTCTTAGATAAATGAGTCATACTTCCTTTTTATTCTCAAAAGCTACTCCATATTCATTCTAATTTCATATACTCAAATAGATATTAATCTACTAATATAGTGTATTTTTTCCTAAATATGTATGTTAATATTGTGAACGAAATAGGGCCCTGTTTCAATCAATTTATTAGGAGGAGAGATATGAAGCGTTTATTAACATTTTTGATGGTGTTTTCCTCAGTTTTCTTTTTGGGGATGAGTAACATATTTGCTGAAGAAAACGATGAAATTGATAATGAGATCAGGGACTTAATGGTCCAACATATGTTAGAACTAAAAGAAAATGAAGAAGAGCTAAATGAACATCAAATGAAGACATTACAGGAATTCGAAGCCTTAACTACTGAGGAGCAAGAAACTTTTTTTGATGCTATGGCCAACCCTAAAGTCATAGAACAAGTTTTGTCTGATGACGAGGGAGATATTAATGGAAATTCAATAAATGTAGAGGAGACTATTGAATTTAAAGAGGCTACTCCTAATCAACCTTTAAGTACTGTACAGCCATTAAGTTCTTCTAACCTCACGGCTCAAAGAAGCACTTCAATATCAGTTAATGGTGTGACCGTCACTACATTTACAAATAAACTGTGGTATACATATAGTCATAGCATGGGAAGAGTGACAGCTACAAGTAATGTTCTCGCTACTATTTCGAATGGTAATCGTGCTGTAGATTATAGATTAACAAGCATAGATAATTATGTACTGAATGGCGCAGGGTACGGTCACGCTTATTGGCAGCAATACGCTAAGTTTACTGGTACACCTATGTCTACTACTAGAGAAGTAAGATTAAGAGTTGACCGAAACAATAATTCCCACATTACGATGTCGACATTACATTAGAATTTTTGGAGGTATATATGAAAAATAAGGTGTTTGTTACACTAATTTTTTTATGTTCTTTTCTGATTTTTGGTTTTTCTACTGTTAGTGCAAATGACAAAGATTTTGAAGAGGTGTTTATGGCAAACTAAATATGTAGGGAATGGCAGTTAATTTGTGTAGGGCCCGGAGGGCCCTACACAAATTAAAAAAGCCACTTGTCAACTTCTCATAATAACTTTAAACTCCTCGTTGGACCAACAACGTTTAACAGGAGGCTATTAGGAGATGTTAGCAGTGGCACAAATTGATTATATCAGACATGAAGTGAATCAAAAAGGTGGAACTTATTCCAGTGTGGCAAGAAAGATGGAACTGGATCCTCGTACAGTTTCTAAGTATGCGAATCAAGAAGAGTTTCCAGTAAAAAAACCACAGAAAAGAAGCTCTAGAGTGATGGATCCAGTGAAGCCTATTTTAGATAAGTGGATTCGAGAAGACTTAAAAAAGAAAAAGAAGAATCATAGAACTGCCAAAAGAATGTACGAGCAGTTAGTTAAGTTTCATAGCTTCGAAGGTTCTGCACGTACAGTTCGTGACTATGTTTCAAGAAGGAAGAAAGAGCTAAAAGAATATATAGAAGGAGCTTCATTACCTCTTGAATCCATACCAGGAACAGCACAAGTTGATTTTGGTACAGCACCCTTCTTATATGAATCAGAGATAATAGACCTACCGTATTTAGTGATGGCATTTCCGTACAGTAATTCATTCCTGTTTCAGGTATTTCCTTCGGAAAACACTGAGTGTTTACTAGAGGGTCTACAACGTATGTTTCACTATATGGGTGGTGTGCCGACAACGATACGATTCGATAACTTATCCCCCGCCGTGAAAAAGATAAAAGGTAAGGGTGAACGTGAACTCACTGATACATTTGAACGTTTTGTCTTACACTATGGGTTCAGTTACGAATTTTGTAATCCTGGGAAGGGGAATGAAAAAGGACACGTTGAAGCAATGGTGAAATATGTTCGAAATAACTTCTTATTACCCGAGTGCACCATAGTGGATCTCGACCAATTTAATGAAACACTTTGGCAATGCGCAGAGGAAGACCGAAATCGTCCACACTACTTAAAAGAAACGCTTCAATCAGAGTTATATAAGGAAGACAAAAAGGAATGGCTTATCCTTCCTGAGAAGAAGTTTGAATGTGTGCGTTATCAGGAAGTGAAGGCAGATAAATACGGGATTATAAACATCGATAACAAGGAATATTCAACGTCGCCTAGATTTGCCAAGCAGCGCATAAATATTTGTGTAACCTATAACTCTATTATTGTATTGAACGAAGAACGTCAGGTTATTGTAAAGCATTCTCGTTTATATGGAGTAAAAAGAAGGTCGATGAACTGGCAACCATATTTACACTTACTATCAAAACGTCCAAAGGCAATTAAATATTCTAGTTTATATGACCAATTTCCCCTTGAATGGTCCAACTTTTTAAGAGATTGTACAGAAGAAGAGCAGAAAGAAGTTTTACGTCTTTTAGCTACGCTCTTAAAAAATAATGATTTTACTTTATTGAATGAGGCATTAGAGTTAGCTTCTTCACATGGTCATCCTAGTGCGGATCAAATCAAGCATTGTTTCTATTCTCTACTAAATCAAGGTACATCTTATGAGGCGATTACTCCTCGTCTTAATGTTCCAACAGTACCTAGCGCAACTCGTGGGCTTTCTCATTACGATGCTTTTTTTCAAGGGGGTACGAGTGAATGAACGAGCAAATACAAGCCTACGCAAAGCGACTAAAGTTAAGTTGGATTAGAGAGAATTTTAATCAAATAGAAGCAGAAACAAATGAAGAGTACCTATTAAAGCTTTTTGAAAAGGAAGTCCAAAATCGGGAAGAAAGAAAAGTTAATTTATTACTAAGTCAAGCTCAGCTACCGAAGACAGGTTCTACTCCTTTCCAATGGGAACATATACAAATTCCACAAGGAATTGAACGTACAGCTGTCATTAATGGTGACTTTATTAAGGAGAGGGAAAACCTTATTTTATACGGTGGTGTCGGTACAGGAAAGACTTATTTGGCAACATTACTATCCTTAAATGCCATACATAGATTTGGCAGCCAGGTAAAGTTCTATACAGTGGCAGGCTTGGTTAATAAACTAATTGAAGCAAACCAGAAAAACACTCTACCAAAGCTGATGAAACAAATCGAAAAGCTAGACCTTTTAATACTTGATGAGCTCGGCTATATTCCGTTAAACAAAGAAGGAGCAGAGCTTTTATTTCAAGTGATTTCTATGTGTTATGAAAACCGAAGTATAGTGATTACAACCAATCTTCAATTCGGTCAATGGAATCATGTTTTTGGCGACCCGATTCTAACAGAAGCTGTCATTGACCGCCTGATTCACCATTCTCATTTACTTGTTTTTAAAGGAGATAGTTTTCGTTATAAAGAGTCTTTATTGCATCAATAATTTGAAGTGACAAGTGGCATGCATATTTAATTGCCATTTGGTACATTTTTTAATTGCCAAATACAGAAGAGGTACTTGATGAAATAGGGGTAGTTGAATTAGAACTAGATGAAGAATTTATTTTTGAAGAAGACGGACACACTTTCAAAATTTCTGTAAAAGAAGATGATACTGGTTTCTTCACTTTAAGTAGTGGACAAAAAAGAATTAGAGGGGATATTTCTTACTGTCACGGAGGAGTATGTATGACTGAGATGACCATGTTCCTTACAGTAGATTATCTTCAGAATCAAGTAGTTAAAACTGTATCTGCTAATCATCAAGTACGAAGAAATTGGAATGCAGGAATGGATGTAACTCCAATCGGGAACACAATCCACGAAGTTAGATTAGGAAATGGTTTTGCATCTGGTGTCTTCCAATTCTCTCCTCAATGGGGAACTAATTACACGAGAACACTTAATATGAACGCTAATGTAAGTACTTATAAGATTTATTTTAGTTAGTTCTATCAAAGTGAAGAATTAATATTCAACCGTCCTAATGAGGGGCGGTTTTTTGGTTTATATGGAGACATATACAAATATTTTTAGCTGAGATAAGATAGTATTGTATGAGCCTAAAAAATATAAAAAATCTTTGGTTAAAATAGGGGGCTTCTTAATTTGTCGAACATTTTATATCATTACTGTAGTATAGAAACGTTTGAATTAATCATGAAGTATAAAACAATTAGGTTTTCGAGCCTAGGCGTCGTTGATGATATAGAAGAATCACTGACTTCTGATTATGAAGATATAGGTAAAATATGTTTTGTTTCCTGTTGGACTGATTTAATACAAGAATCAGTAGATATGTGGAGAACATATGCTGGTAAAGAAAATGGAGTACGAATTGGTCTACCCATGAATTTTTTTGAAATTGGAGTAAGTGATAGTGAATTATCTGAATCAGGTTCGACTATAAATGAAAGAAATGATATCTTTCTTTCTCCACCTTGTTACCCAGAACTCATGCCAGTTACTTATACAAAGGATGATAGTTTAATAAATCTATCTGTACTAAATATAAATGATAATAGCTGTGAAGATTGTGGTAAAAAAAGTGCTACTCTAAGCTTTAATACCACACATTTAGGAAGATTTAAAAGGGAGTATTGGTCAGGACAATCAGAATGGAGGTACAGATTAATAGCGGTTCCTCAAGAATACTATAGGAATAACAATAGCGGAAGATATTTAGGTGAACCGGAAGAAATGGTTCAACTCATGAAATCAGATTTAGTTAAGATGCCGTTTATGAATAATCATATAGATTTTCCCTTTAAAGAAGAAGTATTTGAAGAGATGGAGATAGTACTAAGCCCTTTAAATACAGCAGAAGATAATGATAAGGTGAAAAGTATCATAGAGAAATATACAAACCTCAGTAATTTGGATCTGAGATTGTCTGATCTGAAAATTCGCAAACAAAAATAGTATCCATATTAGCCTTTATATTAAACTTAGTACAAATAAAGCCATTACTGTTCTTGAAAGGGAGATTCCAGTGGCGAAAAGTAAAATGTCAAACTCTGAAAGAGAAGCTTATAAGGAGAAGTTCGGTGTTAAGCTGGCTACGAATAACAAAAAGAAGTGCTTATTATGTTTTAGTTATAATGTAGGTAATATATGTTCCGTCTATCATATTAGGACTAAGAAGAATGAAACTTGCGATTCGTTTAAATCTTCAGGGTATAAATGGTATATAGGGGCGGAGCAGTATCACCTAGATATAGTAGAAATTAAAGATAGGTTTAGTTTGACAAGATCATTTGCTTTAGTTGAATCAATGGTTAATTGGAATATACCCATAGCGGGGATATTCCAATAATCTTTTTTAAGAGTTTGCTTATCTCTGACCATCTTCTATTTCATAACAACGAGAGAGTGTCAAAAATATATCTAGAGCATCATCTTCAGTAAGCAATCTCTCAGCTGCTTTCGACTTAATCACTGTCTTTCTAACCTCGTCATAATAGAATAATGTACGAGACTCTAGTTCTACCTCACGAATCATATATTCAATTGGATCTTCATAGTAGTCTTCTGCTGTTACATAAAGAAAAGGTTCTTGAGCTTTCGGGTGCCGGAAAATTGTTGCTTTTCCATCAGCAATAGACACCATTGCTTTTTTCCCTACTGTTAATTCAATATCTCTTCTTAAAATATATACGTTAGGCATCATCTCATCATTAAACCAGCTTGTATACAGGTTCTGCATGTCTATCACCATTTCTATCGGATTTATTATGGGAAGTATAGCACTTATGTTAATAAATGCTAAATAAAGATAAAATCTAGTACTTTTGTTATTGTTTACACTAAAATACTCAGTTATAATAAAGGCATATCTTCTTCTATATTTATGCTAATAATAGTAAGTCCATCGGACATTTCATGAGCGCTTTTGCGTTTATTTAATATTCCGGTGGGCTTTTTTGCGTATATAGAGGTAGATAATATTCTAAGGAGAGTGATTTATATGATGAACAGAGTAGTGCTAGTAGGAAGATTGACTAAGGACCCGGAGCTTCGCTATACCCCTTCTGGTGTGGCAGTTTGTAATTTTACGTTGGCTTGTAATAGGAACTTTTCAAATGAACAAGGAGAACGTGAAACAGACTTCATCAACATTGTTGTATGGCGTAAACAAGCTGAAAACGCTGCGAAGTACCTTAAAAAAGGTAGCTTATGTGGTGCTGATGGTAGAATTCAGTCTCGTAGCTATGATAATAATGAAGGCCGTCGTGTCTTTATTACAGAAGTAGTAGCAGAGAGTGTTCAATTCTTAGAACCTAAGAACAATAATGAAAACCAAAGTAATCAATCAAGTGGTAGTCAATCATCAAATCAAGGTAATCGTCAGCAAAATCAACAACGTCAACCTGTAGGTTCAGGTGTAAGTAGAGGTAGCAATGGTTTCGGTAGATCTTCTGGTAACCATTTCAACTCTGACCCGTTTGCTGATGATGGTAAGCCAATTGACATTAGTGATGATGATCTCCCATTTTAAGAGTCATTATATTGGTATAACATTTTATTGAGTGAATTAACTAACTAAAAATTGCCTTCCACTCCGGCATAAAACAGAGGTGGCACGATGCTTCATGCCACCTTTGGGGCTGGAGTTCGTGGAGGAGATTACTATGAAAAAATCAATGAACGAAGTTAAAGAGACAATGGTGAAGTACGGTGCGGATTCATTAAGCTTTCATGATCTATTGTTGTTGTTGATAGGGAAAGAAAATCAAGAAGCCGTCAATGTGTTAGCTACGTATCAAGTAAAAGCACTTATGAATTTTTCTGTTAATCAATTTCAAGAGGTTCCTGGAGTTGGAAAAGCTATTGCGGAACGTTTGTATACTGTTATGCAGTTAACTTCAAAAGCGATGGTAGAACACTCTAAAAATGTACAGGTTATTAGAACCCCTGAAGATTCTTATCATTTATTCAAATATCTAACCTACAAACAGCAAGAAACGTTCTGTGTAGCCTATTTAGATACTAAGAATAAAGTAATTGCTAAACGAGAAATGACCAAAGGAACGCTAAATTCCTCTTACGTTCACCCTCGCGAAGTATTTAAAGTGGGTGTGGAATTATCTGCGGCTTCGGTAGTTGTTTGTCATAATCATCCAAGTGGTGACGTTACTATTAGTGATCAGGATCGTGATATGACAAAAAGGTTATTTCAAGCGGGAAAGATAATAGGTATAGAGGTTTTAGATCATATTATTGTAGGCGATAAAGTGTTTGTTTCACTAAAAGAACAGGGAGTCATCTAACAAATATAAAAACCGTTGGGCTTATACATTCCGTATAGTCCAACGGATTTTTTCTATAAAAAATCTAATTGGAGAGTGATTTATATGTCATATCAAGCGCTATATAGAAAGTACAGACCTCAACTATTAAAGGATGTCGTAGGACAACAACACATTACTCGTACCATTCACAATGCCTTTTTTGAAGATAAGCTATCGCATGCTTATTTATTCGTCGGTCCGAGAGGGACGGGGAAGACAAGTGTAGCTAAATTAATTGCTAAGACCATTAACTGTGAGAGCTTAACAGATGAAGGTGAGAGTTGTGGCAAATGCGAAACGTGTAAAGGAATAGCTAGGGATCAGATAGCTGATGTGGTGGAATTGGATGCAGCATCGAATAACGGTGTAGACGAAGTAAGAGATATTCGTGAAAAGGTGAAGTTTGCTCCTTCCTCTAAATACAAGGTTTATATCATTGATGAGGTCCACATGCTTACCACAGGTGCATTCAATGCATTGCTTAAAACATTAGAAGAACCGCCTAAAAATGTCATTTTCATTTTAGCGACTACGGAAGCTCACAAAGTTCCAGTGACCATCATTTCAAGATGCCAACGTTTTGACTTCAAACGCATGACTGATAAGAATTTAGTTGATCGAATGCGTTATGTTTGTAGTCAAGAGCAATTCCAGGCTCAAGACAATGCATTACAGATGATTGCACGCGTTGCTCAAGGTGGAATGCGGGATGCATTAAGCTTGTTGGACCAAGCCATCAGTTATGCAGGCGGAGAGTTGAAAATAGAACATATCAACGAGATCACTGGTAGTGTGTCACAAAAACACTTACAAACCACTATCGAAGCTCTGGTAGATTCAGATAAAGGTTTATTGATTGATCAAGTGACATCATTAATCGATAATGGTCAGAGTCCAGATCGTTTTTGTCATGATTTGATGACCTACCTAAGAGATTTGCTCATGATTAAGTCGGGTATTAAGTCATTGGAACGTATATCTGATGCGTCATCTTTTCGCTCCATCTCAAATTCAATATCGCATGATGACTTGTATCAATTAATCTCATTTTGTGAGGAAGGCCTACGAGATATGAGGTACGCTCTTAGTCCGAAAATCGTCTTAGAAACCACATTGATTAAAGCAGCAAACTATTTGGAGACGGATTCACAAGATAGTGCTTACTCTTTACTACAAGAGAAGATCAATCAACTTGAGGCTACCTTGCATAGTCGAAATGATCAACCGATCAATCCTAAAGTATCTAAGCCAATTAGTCCTCCAGCTATGCGAGAAGTAGATGAGCAAGTTGATAAAGCTTGGAATGTGATGAAAGAAGCATCAAAACAAAATTTGACGATCTTCAACTCAAAGTGTTGGAGTAGAATTCTTGAGTGTTTAGTAGATGAATCAATATATTCTATCTTAGACAAAGAATCAAATGTGGTTTTATGTAGTCAAACACATTTTGTATTGGTAACCTCTAGATCAGTTGAGGTTATGAATGAGATTGATATTATTGAAGAAGTGACTGAAGATATTACCACTCGTTCATTAAGATTAGTTGTAATTAGTCCTAATCAATGGAAGAGTTTGAAAGAAAAATTTATGCAAAATCGAAATGCAACAACTGTATAACATCTAGCTTTCCAATGTGTATAAAGGTATAATGTAGGTATATCTTTTCTCTTTTTAACTTTAAAACACATTGCTATGCCCATCGGGTAAGAAGATGATAGAGCGATCTATCCATTCCTCTTATACGAGTGGGCTTTTTATATGCAAACAATTCAGAGTGTCTTTTTACCTTTCCTTTTGGTCTGGTTTAAGGGCGCTCTTTTTATATAGATAAATCTAAATCTACTTTGAGGAGAGTGATTTACATGGCTCGTATTGCGAGTGAAAGTAAACTAGGCTATTACCCTTGGCCGCTTGACGAGTTAAAGCTCATTGAAAATGCAATGTCTGTAAAAGGTGAAGGTGTACTTAACATGATTGATCCATGTTGTGGGAAAGGTGAAGCATTAGCTCATATGCAGCAACATCTTAAGCAACAATATCAAGCGGTAAGCACGTATGGAGTGGAATTAGAAAAGACACGTTATGAACAGGCAAATCAAGTATTGGATTATTGTTTAAATGAAGGATATGAAAATGTCCGCACTGAAAACAAATATAATCTTGTTTTGTTAAACCCTCCATATGATGAAGTTTTTCATGAAAGAACTGAGCTAAGATTCCTACGGGCATTAAGTTCAAAGAGTAAGAACATCTTTGCTCCAGATAGCTTATTGCTATTTTGTGTTCCGCAATATGTCTTAGGAGCTTGTGCCAATGTTTTATCTTCCCGCTTTAAAGATATCAAAGTGTATCGTTTTACAGATAATCATTTTGATGTATTTAAACAGGTGGTGGTCTTTGCTCATTTTGGACGCCCTGATAAAGAGGAACGAAAGAAAACAAGTGCTTATTTAAGACAAATTGCTAAAAAAGAAGTTGATGGATCTCTTGTACCACTTCCAACTCTGGAAGAGTTAGATACAGAGAATTTCACTATCAAGTTTGACGGTGCCCAACCAATTGAGCTATTTCGTGCCGGACGTTTGAATGCTGAAGAATTATTAAGGGATTTAGCATCTAGCGGCTTATTACAAGATGTAGAAAAGGAACTAACACCTCTAGAAAATAGAGCTGTTATGGGCCGTCCTATGTTGCCACTGAAACCAACTCATGGTGGGATTGCTGTTGCAAGTGGACCTATATCAGGGAATCTTGGTAATCATATTATTTCTGGTATTACGAAACAAGTTACAGAGGTAAAAGCGATTCATGACGATGAAGGTCGTCAAACAGGTGAAGAGTATACAAAACACTTTAAATCGATTGTTCGTTCATTTACAGCAGAAGGTGTTTTTGATTTAGAGTAAAAAATAGAGTTTAAAATAATTTAAAAAACAAAGGAGGGAAGCCCTCTGACTTTCAATGCAGTCGGAGGGGTGACCCTCTCTGTTTATTGATAGTTATGGCATTCTAATGAAAAATCAACGTTTAACAATGAGAGGTATGGACCGCCATGTAGATTCTGTTCTACATGTTATGGTAATAGATCGAGATGAAAACCACACTAACCGAGTTGTCTTTGCTTCACATATGGGATTACCAGAGGAAGTTATTGCAGTGAATGCAGGTTTTCTGGAAGGTAGACCGCTATTTCTCAATAATACGGAATATGAACGTTACCATTCTGAGGCATATAAGCGAAAAGAAAGAAAAATTGGTGAAGGTGATACAGTACATGGGGTTTTGTATAACTCTTTAACACGTATTGAAGGTGTAGAAGAACAAGTTGTAGACCCTTCTAAAGAATCCAATAAAGCATTTATTGTGTCTACTGAAGGAAATATTGCTGAGTGTGTCTCCCGTCATGTAATTAATCGTTTCGGTTTACCCAAGGAATGGTCTGAGCATTACTACACTTTATTTGATGATTATATTCAACCACTAGATATCATACGCAATGAAGACTATATGACTGTATGGCCAGAGTTGAAAGCGGTCCGATTGAATGCAGCCGAAAGTGATGTTATTGACATCATGAATCGAAGTCTAGCAGAAGGGGTATTAACCATTCCGTCAACACACTTAGAAGGCGCATTTTCTCCTGAGTGGACTATGAAGGAATACATGGTTAACAACTCCGATATTTTTGCAAAGATGTTATCAGAGTTAAAGCCACAGCATAATGTAGGCGATCCAATTGATCCTGCCATTGCTACGCTGAAACGAATTCCATTCCCTGCTCAAGCTAACTTGATACAGGCAATTGTGAATACGTTAGATGATGAAGACTCTGTTATATGTAGTGGAGATATGGGGACTGGTAAGAGCTTAATTACCACAGCTGTAGCTCGTATTCTTCAAGCGAAAAGAGAACGTAACCTAAGAATGGTACCGTCCGGTCAGAAAAAGAAATCTAGAAAAGGGCTTGCGGTCTTACTATCTGCACCTGGTATTACATTACCTAAATGGAAGACAAAAGAGATTCTAGGGACATTACCAAATGCAAAGGTCACGATCATCAAAAGTGCCGATGAAATGATGAAGCTTTATCAAAAGATTAAGGCAGGCTATGAACCAACTGGTTTAGAGTTTTTCCTAATTGGTATTGATAAAGCCAAAAGAGGAAACGAACTGTTCTTTTCAGGGGTTTGGAAAGCGATTCATGAGCAAGGTGAAACCCAAGAATTTGGTTGGTTTTGTCCTGATTGTGGAAGAAGACTTCATAAAAAAGTAGAAGGCGGGATCGAGCCACTTGATTGGGAGGATGTTGCTGATGGTGTACCACCTACCGCTGATGCTATTTCAGATGCTCGTTTTGAAAAGAAACTGTTACCTAACGGCTTAATTCAAGATGAAAAGGTTAAGTGGAAATCGACAAAGAAGGTGACAACTTGTACAAATCATGTTGGCTTTTATGGTGAGAAGTATCATGAAGAAAAAGAGGAATTTATTGAAGATGAACTGTCATCCAAACGTTTAAAGTGGAAGGCATTAGGAGTAAAAGATATGTCTGATAAAGAAGATGCCTTTGTAGAAAAAGGATCTTTTAATTGTCAATCTAAGCTTTACCGTCCAGCTCTTCGCTCTCGTGGTGAAACTCGCAATAAACCAGTTGTGATGATTGCAGAAGTGTTGAAAAAGTGTAATGGATGGTTTGACCTTTTAGTTATGGATGAAGTACATCAATGCAAAGCTGATGGTACTGGACGTGGCTATGCTTTCGCTCAAATGGTTAAAGCTGCTAAGAAAAATTTGCTTTTAACTGGAACTCTAACAAACGGTAAATCAAGTTCGATTAAAGAAATTTTATGGAGAACGGATGCGAAAAGTTTGTTAGCTGCAGGTGTAAACGCCAAGACTGGATCTATTACATGGGCAGAACGTTACGGGAAGTTAAAGCAAGTGGTTAAGTTCGAAGAAGGTCATGAATCAGGTGTTCATACAAGACAAAAACGTAAACCATATGCTCCAAAAGAAGAGCCTGGTATAGCGCCTCAAATGACGTCTCAATTCCTCCTGCACAAAGCTTGTTTCCTAGAGTTAGGTGATATGGGGTTACCATTAGTTGAGCTGAAAGAGGAGCCTATCTTTGTTGATATGGACCCTGAACATCAAGCTTATTACAGACTGTTTCATGATGAATTATTCGACCATTGTAGCTTAGCGGCTCGTATGGGGGCAAAAGGTGCGTTTAGTAAGTTCATCCCTTCTACGATTAACTATGGTGACCGACCTGACTTTGGTGCTTCTGTTCAGTTTAAAGGTACTGGTGAAGCGGAAGGTAAAGTTATCTCAGCACCTATTTTAGAAGGTAAGCATGCTAAAGAGCGTAGAATGTTGAAGCTTGTTAAAAAGGAATTGTCAGAAGGACGTCGTGCTGTAATCTTTACTAACTACTCTGGTAAATACGGCATTAATGAACGTATTAAAGAGCTACTAGATGAAGAAGGTATTCATTCTGAGATCCTGACAACAGCTATTGGAACTGATAAAAGACAAGAGAAGCTTGATCAATTAAAGGAAAATGAAGTCCCAGTTGTAATTTGTAATATGGGATTAGTAGAAGTGGGGCTCGATCTTTTGTATTGGCCGACCATTATCTACTATCAGTTGAATTATGAAGTATCAAAAATTCGACAGTCTTCTAGAAGAGCATGGCGTATTGGTCAAGAAAAAGAGTGCCGCGTTTACTACCTTGTATATAACGGGACCCAACAAATGGCACAATTCTTAACAATCATGTCAGCTCGTGGTCACGCATTAATGACTGAGGGCCGACTTGATAAAGGGGAATTAGCAAAGTATTCACGAGATGAAGTGAGTTCATTAGCTAGTGATTTGGCAGCATGTTTTGCCACATCAGATGTTGCTACTGCTTGGAAAGAGTTAGCGGCTAAAGATATGGAAAATGTAGAAACGGTATCAGAAGGCAGCTTTAAAGATGTTCTTCAAAACCGTATGAAGTCATTAGCGAATCAAACTCTCCGTATGGCTGGGGTAGAATCTCAAGAACTTGAAAGTGTATCTATTAAGGAACAGATTATTACGTGGATTGAAGCTTCTGTTACAAGTTCGGTCAGTAAGAGATTTGCTTTGAATCATATCGATGCCATCTTAGCACGAATTGATGAAGGTCTATCTGGTTTCACAGTAATAGATGATCAGCTACAAGTGGACCTTATCGACGCATTTGGATTCGCAATGGTACCGGACGCTGAAATAGTCGCTTACTTGACGAATAATAGAAGCCAAGTGGAAGAACGTAAAAAGCACACTGGTATTAAACTAGTGGCTAGTAATCACACTGGAAAAGGGAAGAAGAAGTTGTCTGATGGACAATTGGCTTTTGACTTATTCGGAGATATGTAGGAGGAAAAGGATGGTTGAAATCGCTATGGTAGTTGGATACCTAGTGCTTCATAACCTAAACGAGTTACGCTCGTTTAGGTTTTATGAAGCTTGGTATACCACCAAAGAAGAAATGAATAGAGAGATAGACCGAGAAAAATATGAGTTTGATTTTATTGCAAAGAAGCATATATATCAGCTCTCAACTCAAATGGATTCTCAGATGATTGAAACAGATGAAATTAAAGTTATAGAGAGTAGGCCAGTGGTATCTTCAACAAAAGGAACAGGTGCAGAATCACTTTTTCAAGAATTACAAAACACCTTTTCAATCGTTGAAGAAAACTCTAGTGAAGAAAATGTAGTGGAAATGGACGTATCAATTGTAGGTGAAGAAGATTTGATAAAGGTTGGGGATACCGTTGAAGTGAAAGTTAGTGAGGAGTTATTATCCTATGAGCCCCCTATACAAGAGGTAGAATCACCCGTCAATTCAAATGAGCTAAATGCACTTGATGTGGACCCTACATGGGTGACATCAACCCTTGAAGTCTATGATCGGGAAGAAGAAAAGAAGAAGAAGAAGCAAGATGAAGTGACTCGAAAAGTGGCGGAGATCGAGCAGCAGATTAGAAAACTTCAATCTTCTGATAAAGAGGATGCTCATGAACAATCAGTTCAACTAATGGTTGAGAGTTATGCGTTGCAAGGAAAAGTAAAGGAGCGCATAGCGCTTAAGCATAGATATCCAGAATTGTTCAAGCAAAAAAGTGAAATGGTAAAGACCTTTGTATCTAACGATGCCACAGAACCAAAGTCAGAACCAAGGAAGCGTGTATCTATCATCGGTGGTGTGGAAGAAAGTGAACTCCTTTTGCCACCGCCACCAAATTCAGTAGAGATTACATCAATAGGTGAAAAAAAGCTAGGAGAACAAGCTTGGTATGGTCAAGTAGTTGGTATTGACCGTAAAGATAATGGGATGTTCTTTCATTTTCGAGACCATACACAAAGAGAGTGGTTGCAATTTAATAATCATCCTGTGGAGGTAGGAGATATTCTTGTTGTAAAAGTGAGAGTAACTCCAAATCGACTTGTAGTAAAGAATGTCTTCAGATGGAAAGTGAAATCAATAAAAAAAGAGAGAATATTAGCGAACTAATAATTCAAGCCGTCTTATAGCCTTAACTGGTTATATAGACGGTTTTTTGCATATTTAAACTAGTAAATCGTTACCTATATCCTAATCTTTTGAAGAATATCGAAGAAAATTCCAATGAAACTATGTACATCTTACTAGTGTTTGTATAAAATTATCTTAAGATTGTCGAAATATAGTCCATTTTGCATAGGTGTATAATCATATAGGAGATGGTAGTGTGGGTGAAGAGAGGATTTTGAGACTTGGCAAAGAAGCTCGAAAACGAAAGATGAGTTTTCACACGCTCATGATAATCATGAACGGTGGGAATTCTAGAAAACATGACTTACTAGGTGAGATTAAGGGTGTTCCTATGACTGAGCCTGATGAAGATTTCTATGAAAATTTTAATGAAAGTATGTATTTTAGTTACAACCACTGGATTCAGCCAATTAAGGAATCATTAAATGGGATTGACTCAGCTGAAATCACTGTAGGTGTCGAGCCAGATGGCAGCATGAACCTTGATAACCTGTCGTACTTTGGTAAGATCTCCATCCCTGAACACTATAAGAGAACTAATAAATGGGTAGAGTATCTACAGGTACAACTTAAAGACCTTGTACGATTCGCTCCTTATATAAGAGAAATTGAATTCAGAATGACTCGTTACACAATCAATCAAGTATTTGTGAGAATGGAAATCAGTGCAAAGGACGCTTTGAATTGTTCTAAGAAGCCTTTAAACCAATCTTTATATAATCAGTGGCTTGCTACGATTTTAAGGTATCATGTAGAGTGTTCAGATTCAGAAGAATTCCAAATGTATGATATTTTCCCTGTTATTGATGGTCAATTACGTGTTGGGAAACGAGAACAATGTGTAAGGTTCATGTGGTGATCGTATGTTCAATGTTGAAGAACATAACCAAAATGTAGGGCAAACCGTTAGTAGTAATGATGGAACCTTTATCAGTAGTGCAGCTAATGATATCTTAATGTTATTCCCAACAGTCGTAAAAACGGGTTTCGATATTATAAGTCTTTTATTTGTCTTAGCAGTAATGGCCTTACCATATGCTATTATGACAAAGAATGCTCAATGGCTTAAATTTTCAACCGGTACAATGATTATGTCGGGTTTAGTGATTGTCCTATTACGATTCGGCTTCTTATTTGTTAGTACGAATACAGGGCAAGAGTGGGTTGCGATGATTCGAGATATACTGACGCTAGTCTCCAGTATTGCTTTCTATAGCGCTATCGGGATGCTGTTAATTGCATTTTATGTGAGAGTCTTTCATAAAGCATTTCAACATCAAGATTATCTAAGGTGGAGTAGACGATTATATTTTTCAGCAGCAATTGTTTTTGTGCTATCTTTAATCCTCCCAACCATAACTCTCATGGTCTAGCCCCTCTGGTAAGAAGGGGCTTTTATTTTATTTCCGAATATACTAACAGGGGTATATTTTGACAGTCTAATAGTTAATCGTATAAGGTGATAACAACTTACCTTTTTGGAGGAGAGAAAAATTATGGGAACTATCATCTCATTTGATCACTTTAAAAATAATAAATCGAACCACCTAATAGAAAAAACATGTAAAAACAGTTGCGTCTTTTTTGACTATAAGGAAGAATCATGCCCGTTTTTCAAGTTGGATTATGAAGATCCCACAACCCCAACTAGATGCATGGAATATTTAGACCGTGAAGAGATAGAGAAAGACCTACCTATAGAGGATGAAGAGAGTGGTTCATGGGAGCTGCTGGAGGATGGCTATTCTGTTGAAGGAGATGAGAATTTCATGTTTGAAATCATTGGTCAGTCTTCTACAATAGATACATCAAGTTACCCTAGCGAGCCAGATATTCCGTTAAGTAATCAATCTACGAATTTAGGGTGGTATGTTGCGCCTGATCGATCTTTTGGTTGTTGGATATGGAATAATAGCAAACATCGGTTAATGCAGGTTAATCCAAACTTGACTCTTAATACAGTTCCGAAAGGCTGGGCAGATAAAGTCTATCGTTCTCCTATACCTTTACATGCTCCAAATGCTTCAGACAATGTACGATCAAGAATGGTATGGTATGTTGATGAGGATGGTTACGGACAATATGTTCTCTATATGTCTAATGAAATAAAGATGTTGAGTTATCCAAAACCAGCATGGTGGAGTTAAGTGTTGTTTTAAAGTAAATATCAAATAGAGATTGTGTAGTTACCGACCCATATGGTAAATTAGTAGTATACTGTAACCTTTTTAAATAACTATTAACTGATATGTCCATAGGACTTTTTGTTAGGCGAATTACGCCCAATAATCTGTCCTATGGACTTTTTTGCGTTACAGTAAAAAAATATAGGGGAGTGTTTTAGAAATGATTATTGGTTACAAGGTTGAATATGCGTGGTGGAAGTATCCTACAGACACACTCGCGATTAATAAGCGATATGCAAAAACGTATGAAAATGCGGAGGGGATTTTTAAGGATATTCTTAGTAAGCATTATTATAATGCTCGTATTATTCCCATTTGGAAAGGTTAGAAGTAAACAATAACACATTCACAGTTTTAGAAAAATCCATATTCAAGAGGGGGGTAGCTATATAGTTGGCTGCTTTTTTTCTTGTTTAATGAAGAAGGAGACAAAGTATATGGTAAACGCAGGCGTAATGATGGAGAGCTTTTTTCGCAACAAATCTTACGGGAGATTGAAAGCTTCAGAAAAATTAGCTGATGCACATTATAATGTCGTGAAAGAAAAGCTAAAGGATCACGAGTCCAGGGTTCATCAATTTGATGAAATGGACTGTGTGGTTAGATGGATTAGGAAGGCTATTTATCAAATAGATGATGCTGGTTTAAATGAACATCTATTTGATTTAGGCTTACTTCCTCTAGCGGTCAATCTTGATCCTAAAAAAGTACCGGATGATTTCGATGTCTCCTCCTTTTTAGTCGCTCAACCCAAGGTATTAGGAGTAAGTGTGAATAAGAAAGGTAGGGTACCTAATCCCGGAATTTCAAGTCATGACTTGGAGCATCATATTGGATCGTACCTAACCTCTAAAAAGGTACATGTCTTTTGTGAAGCCAAGTATGAACGGTTAAAAGAGCGTATGCTGCAATGTGATGTATTGCAAAAGAAAAACAAGATCAAACATGAATTTGGATCTGTTTATCTAAAAGAGCATCATCACAAAGTGTTTGATACTTTGAAGGTATTAAACGAATTGGGGCCAGCTTTCCTTATGGAATATGGTTCACCAAATTTAGGTGCGATTAACGAATGTATCATGAAAGGACGTATTCATCCAAATGAAGTGGCACAGTTCAAACGTGTTATCGACTATAGGTTGGATATGGTAATCCTCACTCAAGAGTCTAACCAAAAAATGTTTGATCACATGCAAAGAAGGACGAGAATAATAAGTGCGAATCTTGGAGCGTAAGAAACAAACACTTTTAAGGAGAGTGATTTAGATGAATCAGAAAGAATTTTTGGATGTAATAACGGAGTTAGGTAGCCTTATGGGTCGAGCAGGTGGAGACTTTTGTTTTAGAGAGAAGGAGTTCCTTATCACATATAAAGGAAACTCGCTTCGTCTCTTTACTAAGCCCAATACTCGTTTGAATCCATCTATTGATCCCACTAATGTTTGGGATTATGGTACCTACAGTCTTAACTATAGTAAGGTAGAAGCTCTTTCTGTTATTAACCTAGTGAAAATTGAGCAGCTGCTTACGTTTGTAGAGAGCTTGATCCAAGTCTTAGTTCAAACAGAAGTCGATGCGAGCATTGAAAGTGAATTTATTAAACGATATAAGCTCTTTAATGCGGAGCCGACAAAGACCAACTACTTGCTATATAAATCTGCAGGTGAGTTGTATCTAACGGATGAACAATATTATGTGAACAGAAGGAAGCGTCAAAATAAGAGTCAAAAAGCGATTATTGATCGTTTTGTAGAGATTAAAATTCAATTGCTAATCCATGTAACAGAAAAAAAGAAAGTAGAACGTATTGAAAATTGTGATTCTGGTTTGTCCAGAATAGATACCCAAAAAGCGGATAAGCAAACTAGATCCTTAGTTTCAGTATCCTAGCTGTAGGTATATTTCAATTCACTATTAGAAAAGACGACGTTAAGGTCCGTAGGGTGTTTAGTTAGAGAAGTCTCTATTACCGTTCCCTGTGGACTTTTTGCGTTCAAAAAATCCAAAGGAGAGTGTACAATATGCAACTATCACTTTTTGATTTAAATAATCCAAGTAAAACTATGGGAACTAGTAAAGGGAAGGTAAAAGACATTCGTACGATCCAACAAGCCCAACATAAAGTTTCATATGACGTGGGAGAGAAGATTGGCGGAGCAATGAAAGACCTGGTGAAAAGTCGTTTTGAAGATAACCCAAACATTAAAACGTTAGGGGAGCTAGAAAAGATTTCAGGAGCATTCGCAGAATCGATTGTGACTAAAAAAGCAGTTTTTGAATCCTTCTCTTTAGAAGATGAGAAAGAAAAAGAAGTAGACGTCAAAATCGCTTTGATCAAAGAAGCTTTATTAAAGCGTGTTGATAAGCAGCCAACTGTAAAAGATGCCGAAGGACGCAAGAAGTATCTATTAGCGTGTCAAGAGTTGCTAGAAATATTGGAAGGGATAGAGATATTTCAAGAATTGGAGATCATCATCCATAGGGTAGGACGTCGAATTGGTGTAGAGAAAACAGGTCTTAAAAGACTTGAGGATAAATTAGAGGATCAGCGTATCTACTTAGAGCGCTACAAGTCTAGGTTTATACCTGGTACGCAAAATAAAAATATAGAAGCGATTGAAAATCGTATTAAACAAATAGAGAGGGATATTCGTAATTATGAAGATTATAAAACAAAACCATTATCTTGTTTAGGAGAAACGTTTTGTTCGTTCTTTACCAAGCCGAACAGTGCTAATCAAACATGGAAACGAATTTGTGAAAAAAAACCAACATGGGAAGAAGTTTTAAAATCTCCTAAGAAGACAGTTAAGAAAAAGAAGAAAAACACTTGGGGTAGAGAATTACCGGATAAACCAGAGAGAGTAGGAGGGCGTACATTAACCGTTGGTAAGCCTGAAGACTTATTAAGAGAGTTCAACTTTAGAGCTTGTGAATTTGGTCATTACGTTGATGATTCTTCAGCAATGAACCATTTAACACGTTCTGCTGAAGCTTTCTATGACCTTGCAGATATTCTGGGTATTCATCATACAGCCGTATCACTTGGTGGGAAATTAGCCATTGCATTTGGATCTAGAGGAAGAGGAAGAGCACTGGCACACTATGAACCAGTTGGTAATGTCATTAATCTTACTAAAAAGCGAGGTTCATTAGGTGTACTTGCTCACGAATGGTTCCATGCACTAGATCGCTACTTATTCCTACAAGATTCTGGTTCTATTCAACTTGGGTATGCTTCGGAATCAAGTGGTGATGTATTGCGTAGTGAAATTAGAGATGTTATGGAACGATTAGATAATTCCATTATGAAGGGTGAAGGCCTAGAGTATTGCTACAATACGAACGCTCCTGAAACGCGTTGGACTATCAGTTCTAAGTTGCAGATTCTTTATCAATCTTTAGATGGTGATTTAAATAAAATGTTAAACAAATATCTTGAGCAAGTAGATGCTCGTCGTAAATTCTTTAACGAGACATACCCTACATTCGCTTTTAACAAAGAGGAAAGAGAAAAGAAGGAACGAGCAGCTACTCGCAAAGAGAAGCGAGAGTTAAATAAATATGTGAATGCCATGTGTTGGTATCATGAAAAGCAGACTGGTGAAAGGGTAGACCGTTTAGCGATTCCTTCTGACAATTCAAATTATTACTTGAATGCCCTCACTCAAGATCGCGGGCAAGAAGGAAAGTATTGGTCTAGTCGGGTTGAGCTTTATGCCAGAGCGTTTGAAACATACATTCAAGATAAACTAAAGGAAGCAAATAGAGTGAGTGATTATCTTGTTGCTGGAACCAACCATACCCAAGCTTACCCTCAAGGGGAAGAGCGAAAGAGTATTAATTTAGCAATGGATCAACTGCTTAAGGTATTAGCAAATAGCGTATTGAGTGTAGATAAATAATTTTAAGGGTGTGAGAGTTAATGAGTAAGGTTGTTTTATTATTAGGGGAAGAACGTTTTCGTATGAATGATTCAATTCGTAGCTATCAATCTAAAGTAGATGAATTGAATTTTGTGAAGCTTGATATGGAAGAGATTCCTATCCAAGACGCTGTTGAAGAAGCAAGAACGGGTTCTTTCTTCAATGATGAAAAAGTAGTGGCTATAACAAATCCAATTTTTCTAACTGGATTAAAGGATAAAAGTAAAGTAGAGCACCAGATTGAGGTCTTTGAGGAATACCTTAAAGAACCTAGTCCGAGTACGACGCTTCTTATTATTGCTCCTTATGAAAAGATTGATGGACGGAAGAAGATTAGCAAACTTGTAAAAAAAGTAGCCGATCAGATTGATTGTGCTCCTTTGAGTGCTTACGAGGCCTACCCTTGGTTAGATCAACAAGCATTAGCTTTAGGTGTGAGAATGGATCAGAAAGCTAAAGAGCGTTTGTTACAGTTGGTAGGAATGGATATGACTCGATTAGCAGGAGAGCTAGGAAAAATGGCTCTTGCTGTGGGAACCGGTAATGTCATTCAACCCCAAATGGTGGACACAATGGTAAGTCGTAATCTTGAACAAAATGTCTTTGTTCTAGTTGAACATTTCTCTAAACGGGAATTAAAAGAGGCTTTATTCGTATTAGAGGATTTACTGAAGCAAAAGGAATCACCTATTAAGATCCTTGCTTTATTAACCCGACAAGTACGTTTGATGTTACAAACGAAGATCTTATTAACAGATGGATTAAATCAATCAACCATAGCGAAAGAATTAAAACAGCATCCTTTTTCGGTCAAACTTGCTGCGGAACAAAGTACTTCTTTTTCAGCTGAGCACCTTGCTTTTTTGTTAGACTTACTTACAGATACAGATTACAACATGAAAACAGGAGGCAGTCAGCAATTAGAGATAGAGCTTTTTCTTACAAAAGCTTTAAGTGAAAAATAATAAAACAGGGTAGCCGCTAAAAAGTGGCTACCCTGTTTTATGTTTTATACCCTCTCGGCTTATCATTACAAAGCCTGTGCATTGTTTTTAGTTTGACTTTTATTAGTCATAACTGTAAATAGTGGCCGGTCATTTAACATGCCCTTTAACTCTTCATGATGAATAAAATCATATACCTCATGTGCCATTTCAGTCATTTCTTCCAGGCTAAACATTTTCTTTACACGCTTAGTTTGACCATGTACAAAGCTATTATTTTCATTCACCGGACCTTCTTCAATTTGTACAATATACTGGTACACATCTTTATTCTTTTTATTGTTGAAATACTTATTAAATAGAATGCTTATCTTACGACCAGTGCCATTTTTATGACCGAAGTTCTCCCAACGATCGGCACCTTTCATTCCTTCATTTACTCCATAGAGTTTGTGGAAAGTATGATTGATGATTGAGTGTAAGAGGGGTTTCATACGTTTCTTTGGCACGAATGCTTTAGCTGATGTCTTACCATGTTCACAAATGGTAAAGATCATACGACCGCTGTAACTGTACTCTGATTGATGATACCCCTCATCGGTACAAGTCTCTTTTTCATTGTACATCTTCTTTCCAGTGAGTAAAGACTGTACGTCCATTGTAGATTGATTATTGGCACTCTTAAACACTTTGACCTCATAATTTGTATTCATATTAAATCACTCTCCTTACTTGTAATATAGCATATATATCCACTAATGCTAAATTTTGATAAATGTATAACCTCGCATACTATTCACTTATTGACACTCCTATTAGGGTATGAGATTCTTTGAATAGGGGGAGAAAAGATGCATAACGAAATTACTATTTACTCAGATAGTTCAATACAAGCAGACGGCATGCTAAGAGTCTGTTTATTAACAAATAAAGAGGAATCCTTTCAATTTTCATTAAGTAACATGAAAGAGCAGCTATCTCAACTACAAGCCAGCTTATATATTATTGTCTCATCAGTAGAACAAACGGAATTTAGTTTAGCAAGGGACTTAGCTGAAGCCGGTCATAATGTGTTATATCTTTATTTATCCCTCAAAGATCATCAAGTATTAACGCTTGTAAGAAGTGGAGTTAAGGGTATAGTTTCTCAAAATATAGATTCGAAGAGTTTGTTAGATATCATAAGGAAGCTCAAACATAATGATTATTCCTTCGATGAATACGTGGTTAATGTGGTTATGGGTGACTATTTGAAGGCTAATAAAAATAGCGAATCTAATTCGGACTGTCTGGTCAAAAATGTTTCAGAGCGAGAATTAGAGGTCATTGAACTACTTTTTAATCATTACACGACCAATAAAGAGATTGCTAGTAAATTAAATGTAAGCGAATCTACGGTAAGGCACTACATTCGCAGCCTTATGCAAAAGCTAAGTGCTAAAGATCGTACAGATATTGTAGTACATTCTATTAAATTAGGCCTGTTAAAATTTTAAGAATATATGAGACTTTCTTATTGACCTGTTAAATTTTGTTTGGTATATTGTTACTAGAAAAACAACGGAATATTTAAAGGGAAACCCCCTAAGTGCCATAGGAGACTATGTGTATACTTAGGGGGTTTTTTGTGTCCAGAGAACTAGAGTAGGAGATGAGATGTTTGAAGAAGTCTTTAGGAGTAATTAGCTCAATTTTGTTTTTAACAGTAGGAGCAGGCTTCGTCCTTTCATATGAGTTTTATCTGAAAGATAAGGTAAACACTGTTGATGTGGTAGTAG
Source organism: Alkalihalophilus sp. As8PL (assembly GCF_040939795.1). GTDB lineage: Bacteria > Bacillota > Bacilli > Bacillales > Bacillaceae_D > Alkalihalophilus > Alkalihalophilus lindianensis. Next base: position 171,190 of record NZ_CP162550.1, on the reverse strand, counting down.
CATCTGAGAACATTAGTTTCAAAGATGAAATCACTCAAAACTCATTTGAAGTTGCGTCAATTAGAAAAGATCATGTGGTAGAAGGAGCTATTTTGGCATCCGATGCACAAGTAGTTCAAGGGCAGCAGGCAAGTATCGACATCCCAAAAGGAGCTCAATTTTATCAAGGGTTCTTAGATACTTACAACTTAATCCCCAATGAGGAAGAAGGGGAGTTTATTGCTCCAGTACCGAATCAATGGCTATTTGCAGTACCAGGTAGTTTAAGACGATCTTATCTGGCGGACTTTTATGTGGTGCCGACAGAAATTCAAGATGAACTGCAACCAATCGTGATCTCTTCTAACAATTCAGATGAAGAACCATCTGAGACAAATGAAAGTAGTGACCGTATGGTTCGAGACTTACTACAAGATCCAATCCTTACAGACGTGCGTGTTGCATCAGTTACAGACAACTCTAATAGAGAGGTACTTCAAGCGCAAGATGGTGTCACTGAAGGAGCAACAGGGGTCATTAGTCATTTAGAGATTGTAGGGACCGATGAAATGTTACAAACCATGCGTACTTATACAGATCGTGGAGATAAAATCTATGTCGTTTATAAGTATGGGAGATAAGGAGGATTAAACATGAAGGTAAGTTTTTATGATAACAATGAAATCCTTTTGAAGCAGTTGAAAGATATTCCATTATTTACAGAGGTTCAATTATGTACAAGTAAAGAACAAATTGATGGTGAAGTCATCGTTATCTCTGACAGTTTAGTTCCACATCTTAAATTAGATGAGTTCAAAACCTATAAACGAGTATTCTACATTATTGATGATTTGTATGAGCCAGGATTGTTAAAAGCAGTAAAGGCTTTATGCGATAGTCATGATATAACCTTAGTTCCTCAGGGGCTAACGGTGAACCAGATCGCAGACTTCATAAAAGAGACAATGTTCCCTACGTCAGAAAAGAATAACTCTAACGTGGTTACATTCTTCTCTGCTTTATCGAATGTAGGTACTAGCTCAACTACATTAAGTGTAGGACAAGCTTTTGCAGAACATACAAAAGCAAGGGTAGCCTTAATTTGTCTTGATGCGTGGGACGATGGTGTATCACAACTCAACTACAAGGGTAGTTACTTAAATGAAATTAAAAACAAACTAAGTAGTAAGCAATTTAATGTCGAGACTGAAGAAGGGAAACACGAATTTCTTACTCACTTCCACATGAAAAAAAAGGATAGCTTCTATATTCTCGGAGGCAATCAAAGCGTTAAAATGCAAAGACTTTTTACAGAAGAAGAAATGAGCTACTTAATCGACCTAAGTCGAAAGATGTTTGATGTGGTGTTGATTGATGGTGGATCTCACTTCGATAATGCATGCATGTTCCAAGCTTTATATGAAGGTGACCTAAAATTCATGGTTATGAACCAACAACAAAAGGGACTTCGCAAATATAGAAAATTATATGATGAAATCCTTTATCCATTAGGTCTGAAGCATAGTGACTTTATGTTGCTAATCAATGAATACAGACATGGTGGCGGGGGGTTGAATCCAAAGGATATGGCGAAGGAAAGTCAGGTTCCCTTATTCACATCTATTGAATACATTCCTGACTTTCTTCAATCAGAAGAGAATCAAACATTACTCTATAACATGGATGAATCGGGCTACCGTCAATCCATCGACCTAATATTAAAAGCAATAGCAGGAAAGATGAATATAGAAGTAGAGTTGATTCAGAAGAAAAAGTTATTTGGCCTTTTCTAAGGAGTGGAGTAGATGAGTACAACTGTATTTGATATAAACGAAATGCTCCAGAAAAAAGGAGCTACCAACAACGAAGAAACGGTCAATGAACGAATGACCTTTGAAGTAGTATGGCGTGAAGTGAAAAGCTATTTTGATGATTTGTATAACCCAGCTAATACAACCAGTAGTATTCCACATGATGAAATTCGAAAGCATCAAGAGTATGAACATGATGCAATTTTAGGAAAGAAAGAATCCGAAAAGTTTCTCATGAATGAAATTGAAGAATATCTTAGAAATCAAAACCTTTTGGGAATTGCATACCCCAATTATTACAACGGATTAGCAGAAGCATGTTTTCACGAAATTTATAAATTTGGTAGCTTTCATCAATGGCAACAATATCCTGATTCACCATCTGCAAAAATTGTAGGCGATGAAATATGGTTCAAGATCAAAGGGAAGTTTAAGTTGATGGGGCATTTAAGAAGTGAAAAACACGTAGAAGAAATCATTAGAACACTCCAAATTGGAGAAGAAAGTCTCATTATTAATAGTGCTAATCCACACGCAGAAGTTGATATGACGGATGGAACACGTGTAACTATTCTAATTCCACCTCGTTCTCATAAGCCTACAATTATATTTAGACGGTTTGTGGTTAAAACGTTCAGTTTTCTAGAACAAGCGAAGTTTAAGACGATCGATCAAGAAGATATCCCATTTTTTGAGACGTTAGCCAAACTGCAGTTAAATACCATTATTGCAGGTCCAGTAGAAAGTGGTAAATCGACGTTCCTTAAAACCATGTATGGATCTCGTGATGAGGACTTAGTAGCTGTTTTAATAGAATCAAGTCCAGAAACATTCTTGAAACGAGATTTTCCTAATCGGCTGGTACATGACTTTTATACAATGAACTCTGCTGTAGAAGATGTTTTCCGAGCTGTTTTACGTGTAGATCACGATTACGTAATTGTCCAAGAAGTTCGAGGTATAGAAGCAGAGGGAGCCATACTCGCAACTGAAAGAGGACGTCGTGGACTGTTAATGACTTATCATATCACAGACCCTAGACGTACTCCCGAGCAGTTGGCGAGACATATCCTAGATGAGTTTCCAAATCGAAAAGAAACGAATCAAATCCGACGAGTAGCGAATCAAATTGATGTCGGGATTACTATGGAAGCTCCACCAGAACTAGGAGGCAGCCAAAAGCGTGTCACCTCTATTTATGAAATATGTTATGACTTTGAAAAAGATGAAGCATGGATTAATTACTTAATGAAGTATGACCGCGTTAATGATAAGTGGTTTTACAATTCAAACGTATCTCAACTTTTGAAAGATCGTATGTACCATCATGATCGCTCTTTAGCGGATCAGTTCCTTGCACATCTTAATAAGAAGGCCTCTGAATACCCGTTATTGGGTGAAACGAAGTTTAATTGTTTGTTTAAGGAGGACTAAAGATGGTAGGGCCTCTACTGGAAGTTACTATGAAACTTATTGGATATACTGCTTTCTTCTATGGTTTATGGGGGATTGCAAGCCTGATGGGTTTCAATAAAGCAATTCAAAAAGCTAGCCGAAATCAAAAAAGATTACGCGCTGCACGTAAGTTAGCTAAATTAAATGAAGATGGTGAAAAAACGAAGAAGTCCTCTACTTATACTCACTTAGAGAGATTGCTTTCAAGTATTAAAAGTCAAAAAAACATAGGGATTGTTGAAGTAGTTAATTTCATTATTATTAGTCTCTTGCTATTTATCACAAGTTTTTCGGTCATTTACACTATGTTAGGTAGTATAGAAATTGCGGTTATGGTGAGTGTTTCAGTTGGTTTAGCACCATACTTTTACGCGAGGTTTAAACTAGCGAGCATTCGCAATAAAACCTCATATGCTTTCATGAATGTAGTAACAACATTCTTGCAAATTTATCAAAGTTCACAAAAGGATCTATATTACACGTTTTATCAATCGGTAAAGGATGTAGAAGACCCATATATGCAACCTCTTATGATGAGATTACTTAGTGCAATCCAAAAGGACCGTTCAGAAGTAGAATTTAAAAAATCAATTGAAGTGTTCATGTACAGTGTAAATACAGTGTTTGCTAAGAGGTTTGGAAAGCTAATCATAAATGGTCACTTACGAAACGCTGATATATCTCAGTCTTTAAAGAGCTTACATGATGATATTAAGAAGAGAAAGCAGGATATGGAGCGAGAAAAGACATTTAACTTAGAAGCTGTATTGGTTGGATATATGCCATTGATCTTGTTGCCCTATGTAGTTTATCTAGGATATCAGACTGCTGGTGTAAGGGACTTCTGGTACTACTTTAATAACGAGAGAACTTTGTTTATGTTTGTGATCTGTTTAATTGGGACCATTTTTAGTTTATTTTTAGCAACGCTTCTCAGAAAACCAAAAGCGGATATGTAAGGAGGGGGCATTCATTAGTACAGATCTTATCATGCTACTAATCGTCTATTCAGTGTATACTGCATGTTTGCTTTTTGGGGTTAGAATCTTGTACTACAGTTTAACAAGTATAAATCAACGTGAGAAATATCGACTGAGATTTAGAAAGAAACTATTAGAACAAAAGGAATCCTTTGAAAAGAAAACTGAAGCTCATAAAAGTGATGAATTATTAGCACTAGCAGGTTACCCTTTAGGGGTAAATGGTACGAGATTTCAAATTATACGTGCATCAGTTGTGGTAGTGAGTTTTATCCTCTTCACAATCTATCCTCTACTGACTAACCCAGCATTGGATGCCCAACTGATCTATCCGGTTATGATTTACTTGGGGATGTCAACGGAACTTTCTTTTTCACCTACACGGTGGATGTTATCAGCTATAGCGAATGATAAGAAAGATAAACGACTGACTGAGATGTTTGTATTTTATGATGTTTTGAAATCAGAATTGGAGAGCTTGGGACCTGGTCAAGAAGTAAATGTCTATAACTTAATCAAAGATTCCTCTTCGCTCTTTAATCATATTGATTTAGCTTTAATTCGCTTTATATCATTGTGGAAAACTGATACACATATGGCAAAGAAAAGCTTTTCTAGTCTAATTGGAGGTGAGTATGCAGAAACACTAGGTGAGATTTTGTACAGGCTTGATCGCACAAGTAAAGCAGAGGCTTTACGGATAATTGAAAGTGAAGCAGAGGTATTCTCTTTTTCTCATAATGAGAGACAGCTCCAGCAAGGAAGTAAGAAGAAAAATATATATTTTCTATTCTTCGGGATAACTAATGCATTCATTATTGTTTGGTTCATTTTGTTTGTATTATCGCTTGCACTTGATAGCATGAATTCTTCAAATATTTAAAAATTATTTTAGGAGTGTTGTAAAAATGGATAAATTCGTAGCAACTTTATTATTTATCGTATTCTGTGTATTCGTATTTGTTACCTTATTCGAGGGAGATGTAAACGATGCACTTGATAGTAAGACAAAGGCAGCAATTGAAGTAATCGAGGGTACAAACTTACAATAGTGGTAATAAACTTTCAATAAGGCAAAAGGGTAATCCTTTTGTCTTATTGTTTTATAAAGAGTATAGGTGGGTGTAACATGGATAAGTTTTTATCTTATTTATTATTGCTTCCGTTAATCGTATGGGGTACGTTCCAACCGATTCTTTTTATGAATGCATCTCAAGTAGAAGAAACTCTTAGGATCGCAACATATGAAGGTCAAAAAGAAGCAGCCTTGCAAGGAAGATATGATGAAACCATTTATAAAATGATTCGCGATTATCTAGTAGAAAATCATAATTATAAATCTGATCAAATTCAAATTACAGGTACAGAATCTTTAACGAGTCGGGGGGAGAGAATGGTGGTAGAAATCAGTATCCCACATCCTAAAACAACTGTTATTCCATTTTTTCCAACAGGTGATGATCAACCGATGGTTATCAAACGATATATTATGAGTGAGCATTTAGGGTAACGCTTATGGGTGAGATGATCCGAGTGTTAATCGTCGTTACAGTAATCGCGGTAAATTTTATAGCTATGACTGAATTATCTACGTTTAGTCGATCAGCTAAGTATATAAAAGAAGATATGGAAATAGCTGTACATGATGCTGCTCTACAATTAAACACTGCGGAGTTAGCGCAAGGACAAATTGTTTTTAATGAAGGAAAAGCATTAGATACCTTTCATGAAACCTTTCAGTTAAATTCGGGCATGAATGAAGGAGATTACGAAGTTATAGAATTTATTGTCATGGATGATAGTAACTCGATTTTTCCAGAAATTTATGTGCATCCTGTGTATGGCTTTGAGGATATTGTTATGGGTCCATCTGTTATTGCATTAGTAGAATCGAGTTCTGATCAATACTTCAAAACGAGAAGTAATACTATACGAAGAGTGGCTTCTTACACATACACGTTCAATTAACAAATTTATCATTTAGGAACAACAAAGATATAGTTTACCCAACGCCCCAGACTTTATTATTTGGGGTCTTTTTGAGGGAGGATGAAGGAAAATGAAAAAACGATTAGTTGGATTAGCGATGATGGTGGGGTTACTTTCAGGTTGTGAGATGGGTGACTTTATTGAGGGATCACAGGATTTCACTGGTGCTAATCCTGTTGACTTTGCTGAAACCTTAGACCAGCTCAGAGATAAAACGTTAACTGGACCATCTACTGAAGGTGAAGGAGCTGCTAGTAATGGCGATGATTCAAAAGATGAGCAAACTACTACATATGAGTATTACCCGACTAAGCCAAAAGGAAAGTTATACCCTGCAAAGGTAATTGGTATTATTGATGGCGACACAATCACCATAGATGAAGTAGTAATTGGAAATGCTGAAAATGAGGAGCATATCATTTTAAAAGATCAGAAGATAAGGCTGATTGGTGTTGACGCTCCGGAGATTTCTACTAACGGTGATTATTCCAAGCCTGAACGATTTGGAACAGAAGCTACAAATTTCACCTCTTCTCATCTATTGAACCGTACGGTGTATCTGGAAGTTAAAGAAGACGCTCTCTATGATCCATATGATCGACTATTAGCTCATATTTGGTTAGATGAAGGAAATTTATTAGGGAATTTTAATGCGTTACTACTTCACGAGGGCTATGCGAGCATTATGTCGATTGCGCCACACACAACTTATGCATCTATTTTTAAAGGAATTGAACAACAAGCAAAACAAGATGGAGTAGGAATGTGGGGAGAATAATTTCCCCCTCTTCAGAACTGAATTTAACCTTTAATAGAAATCTATGTATACTACAACCAATCAATCTAACAAATGGGAAATATGAGGAGGAAATGGAATGTTAAAAGTAGCGGTTGTAGGTGGTACACAAAAACAGAACTTTATTAAGGCAGGCAAGAAGAAAGGGTTTGAGGTGGTGCATCATGATGGCAAGCCTTCAAGCGGACCAAGTTTTAGAACGAAATTAGAGACTTTAGTGCGACAAAGTGATGCGATAGTTATTCTGGAAGGTGCCTGTTCGCACAATGCGATGTATGTGATTAAAAAGCTTTGTAAAAAGTTAGATACGCCTATCACCTTCCATAAGGGCCGAGGAATTTCAGGAGCACTAAACAAAGTTAGTGAAGAATCAATTGCAGCTTCACTAGTGGGTTAAGGAGGCGCTGGGTATATGTTAGCAGTTACTCATCAAATATTCGGTCTAACTTGGGGTTTACTAGCCATCTTATTGATTAACTTTATTGGTTTAACACCATGGATGCAATCGACGATCTTTGAATTGAATTATCTACTTTTTCTCTTTTTTGTATTAATAGGCAGCATCTTTCTAGATATTGATGAACCTGGTTCTAAGATTGGAAGAATGATACCGGTAATTCCACACCTTTTTAAACTACTTTTCGGTCATCGAACCATTTCCCACACATTACTCTTTATAGTTGTTTTAACAGGAGTATGTTATGGGGGCTTAAATACTTTAGGAGTAGCGGATTCTTTACTATACAGTATTGGATTGGGTATTGGTATGTTATCTCATGCCATTGGTGATTCTATGACACCTCATGGTGTTCCGTTATTGTGGCCGTTCATCCCCCAGAAGATCCGAACGCCTATCACCTTCCGTACAGGTTCTTACAAGGAGAGGTTAGTAGCAAGCGTTTTAGCATTGGTTAATGTAGGTTTGATCCTTTATCTTGTTTAATAGAAGAAAGAGAGTTGAGTAAAATGAATAAGGTTGAATCCTTACTGCAAGAGGCTGTAGATTTACGTAATGATTTACATTACGCTTTTAATCAAGCTAAAGGTAAGACAACCGATCACAAGAATGTCCAAGTAATGAATTGGTTAATTGAACAAGCGCAAAGAGCCGAAATGTATAAAGCTGCATTAGTAGAGATCGAATCAAAATACGAAGCGCCTGCAAGTACTAGAGCTTATGATGCACTTTTAGAAGCAGACCAATGTTTTTATCATTCTCGGTTGAATAATCAGATAAGTGAAAGGGGAGAAGTGGAAGATGAATAAAATGATTAAGGCTTTTAAACTTAAAAGTAGTGGGTTAGTGGTATCCGATAAAAATATTGTTCATGATAAATCAGATAACGATTTTGAGGAGATCACTCTTATTCTTTCGGTAAATACCATTAAAGAATTGACTATTGATAGTCCGCTATTAGAAGTAAATGAAGAAGCGGAATTTTGTTAAATAAAAGCACGTAGCGCGTTAGGAGGTACCTAGATGAATTCCACACTTACTCAGAAAATAGAGTGGTTACTAGATGGAGGTCTTCTAGTTAATAAAGGAAATAATAAAGTTGCTGCTGGCTTTGACCCAAGAAAAGGTGTTTTTTATACTATTAGTGGATCAGCTATTCTAGAAAAAGAACCCACAAGGATTTTTGAAGAAGAAAGATTACCTTTGAAAATAATCGATAAGGAGCTGGAAAAATTATATGTATCTTAAATCAATGGAGAGGTTATGTACGTTGTACAAACATTACAAGGAGGCAGAAGAAGTATTAAATGATACGTCTCAGCATGTTAGTAAAAAGGTAGCTGCTGAAGATCATATGAAATATCTCATCCAAGAAATGAATAACCTAACGGGGAGAGAATCATTAGAAAAAATTAAACGAATGGTAGATTTTCATATGGCACACCCTTTATGATAGTCTACATTCATTGCAAAGCCTATTAGACATTGCTTTTGTTTAAACTAAAGTGATGTCTAATAGGCTTTTTTAGGTTTTGTTGGAAAATGATTTATAATAGAATCAGATAAAGGAACGTCCATTGGAGGGTCTGCCATGTTTATATATATTGCAATGTTAGCTTACGATACAGTATTACTTTTAACTATGAGAAAATTCCAGTTATATAAGGAAGTAGAAATGTACACTGAAACAAGTTCAATTGGTACTGCACCATCATTCTCAATTCCTAATGAGAGGAAAGAGACTGAAGTATCGCAACCATTAATGGATAGCATAAAGAGGAAAGTACCTAAGTATTCAAATAATGAGAAAAGATCTCTTGCATCAGATGAAGTTAAAGAAGATATACTCCCTGAGTTAGATTTTTACGAGTTCTTAGATAGCTTGACCGAGGAAGATAATATCCTGAATAAGCCAGTGGAACCTAATGAAATCAAAGTATGGTATGAAGAAAGAGAAGTTATGAAAACGGATCTTGATTTTGCCTTAGAATCTTTAGAGAAATTAATTGGTTTAAATACAGTGAAAACACGCATTCATGAGATCGTAGATTTTGTTCAGATACAAAAGGAGCGTAATCGCTTTGGACAAAGGATTGAGCAGCAAAGTCTTCATATGATCTTCACAGGTAATCCTGGTACTGGTAAAACGACGGTTGCTCGTATTGTGGCAAAGGTTTTAAGCCACTTAGATGTTGTCTCAAAAGGACACTTGGTTGAAGTGACACGGGAAGATTTAGTTGCAGCTCATGTGGGAGGAACAGCTGAAAAAACGAAAGCAAAGGTCAAAGAAGCGTTAGGTGGAGTTTTGTTTATTGATGAAGCGTATGCCTTATCTAGAGGCAGCGAGCAAGATTTTGGTAAAGAAGCAATTGACACATTAGTTCGTGAAATGGAAGAACACCGTGGTGATTTAATTGTTATCTTGGCAGGGTACAGTAATGAAATGGAAGAATTTTTAGATGCTAATAGTGGTCTAAAGTCTAGGTTCCCAATGACTGTTGAATTTGAAGATTATACGATGGACGAAATGATGGATATCGCTAAAAGTACTCTTGTACAAAAGGACTTTAAATTAGGATCGGGGGCAGAAGAAGCCTTAAAAGAAGTGTTGGAGTCTAAGCAGCTTGTAGGGAGAAATGATGCTGGTAATGGAAGGTTAGTAAGGAATGTCATTGAGCAAGCTATTCGTACTCAGTCGAAACGCTTAAAAAGTGAAGAGCACAAAGAGCGTCACACTTACTACCTGTTAAAGCCGTGTGATTTTGGATTATCTGAAGATAAGCAAGCTTTTGATCTTGAAAAGAAATTAGAGAGTTTCGTTGGTAACGATAAGATTAAACAACACGTTCGCTCTTTAGCATCTAATGTTAAATTCCAAAAAATGAGAGAAGAACAAGGCTTACCAGTGAAGCACCAATCTCTACACATGGTTTTTGAGGGGAACCCAGGGACAGGTAAAACCTCATTTGCTCGGATTATAGCGGAGCTATTTAAAGAAATGGGCGTACTTAAGAAGGGTCAATTAGTAGAGGTAGATCGTAGTGATCTTGTAGCTGGTTATGTGGGTCAAACAGCTGTAAAAACGAAAAAAGTTATTGAAAAAGCGTTAGGTGGTATCCTTTTTATAGACGAAGCCTATGCTCTGGCAAGCGGTGGGCCGAATGATTTTGGTCAAGAGGCAATCAATACGATAGTAAAAGCAATGGATGATTACAGGGAGAACTTGATTGTCATTGTCGCTGGCTACACAAAGGAAATGGGTGAATTCTTTCAAGCAAATAGTGGGTTACACTCACGTTTTCCTGAGACTTTTGTATTTGAAGATTATTCTACAGACGAAATGTTAGAGATCACATCATTAATGGCTGAAAATCAAGGGTATAAATTAACTGCAGCTGCTAAAATTGAGCTTCTGAACTTTTATAGCAGTGCTCAAGGAAAGAACGATGCAGGTAATGGACGTTTAGTACGTAATGTCCTTGAAAAAGCAGAGCGAAACCTAGCGCAAAGATTGGCTACTGAAGTAGAGGTAACAAGAGAAGACTTAACGACAATCACAGACAAAGATATAATTGGTAATCTATCTAATGCTAGTTGAAATCGATAACGAAAGTATGGTAGTATTGCCTATATAGTGATTTATATTCGTATAAATCACTCTCCTTAAAGCGAGAACCGCGTTTCCTTCGGGAAAAGGCGGTTCTTGCTTTTTTTTTTGGACTTTTTATGGAAGGGGAAAAGACTAGTGTCCTTAATTTTATTAGCAGAAAAGCCAAGTCAAGCCAAAGCATATGCAGAATCACTAGGTGGGAAGAAAACAGGAGATCATTATTCCCTTCCCCCATCAATCTACGCGCCAAACGGAGGAAAGATTGTGTATGCCGTTGGCCATTTATTTAGATTAAAGTATCCTGGGGAACTTAAAGAAGGATGGAAAGATTGGCGTTTAAGTGACTTGCCCATCATTCCAGATTCTATCCCTTACACATTAATATCCGATCGTAAAAGTGTTTTTAGTACGATAAAAAAAGCGGTTGAAGATCCGTCTGTTGAAGAAATTGTAATAGCTACAGACCCAGAAGTCGAAGGGGAAGCTATTTCAAGAATTATTTTAAATCATTGCAACGTTAAAAATAAAACCTTATCTAGATTATGGTGTGCTTCATTAACAAAGAAGAGTATTCAAAAGGCGGTACTCGATAGGAAAGATGCAAAGCATACGTATCCGCTCTTTCTACAGGGCCAAGCTCGTGCTATTGCGGATTATTTGATCGGGATTAACTTAAGTCGAGGATATACACTCGAATTAAAAAAAGCAGGTATTCTTAACGAATTAGCAAGCTTCGGAAGGATTCAAACCTGCATACTCGTAGAGTTAGCCAAAAGAGAAGAGGCTATTGCGAATTTTGAAGCAAAGCCTTACTGGAATATTGAAGGCACATTTAAAGGGGATTCAAAAGATAGTCTTAAAGGTGTGTGGTTTAATGCAAATATAGAAACGAAAGAATCGATACTGTATGATGAATCATTGGCTAAGAAAATCGCACAATTTTCGTACAGAAAGAATTTTGAAGTGGTAGATGTAAAACAAGAACGTAAGAACTATAAGCCACCCACACTTTTCGATTTATCAACCCTAATGATGGAAGCAAATAAAAAACTAAACTTAAAGCCGGATGAAACGCTAAGTACATTACAAAAACTATATGATGCCGGTTATACAAGTTATCCTAGAACAGATTCTACAAGGGTTACTGAAGCGGAAGCAGAAGAGCTACCTGATATATTGAACCGGCTTAAAGATTTAGAAGTCTTTAAGAGTTATTATCCATTACAAAAAGATACTTTAATAGGTGAAGCGAGATATGTAGGAACTGTAAGCGATCACTACGCTATTATCCCTACAAACAAAATTCCTACACTTGAGTCTCTAAGCAAGAGAGAACAAGACATCTATAAGATGGTAGTTAAAAGGTTACTTGCTGCTCACCACGATGATGCAATAATTGACTATACAGATGTTACAATTTGCGTTGATAATCGAGCGATGTTCTCAAGTAAAGGCAAGCAAGTAAAACAATCAGGATGGAAAAAATTATATGCATCAGTTGATAAAGATGGGGAAGATCAACTAATACCAGCTGCCTTCGTAAAAGGCTGCACTGGCATCGTTACTGAGGCACAAATAAGAGAAAAGAAAGAAAAAGCTCCAAGTAGATATACAGGGGCAACTATAATCGGCTTTATGCGTACAGCTGGTCAAAAGCTTTCAGAGGAAGAGGTAGAGGAAGAAAAGTTAAATAAAAGTGAAGTGAAACGTTTATCAATTGGTACAGAAAGTACTCGAGCAGGAATAGTAAAACTTCTGGAGGATAGACAATACTTTAAATATATAAATGGCAAAATTCACGTAACCTCGGTTGGTATGATTATTTATCGAGCAATTAATCCTAATTCCGATATAACTAGCCCTATCTTATCTGCTCATTGGGAAAAGGAGCTTACTTCCATAGGAGAGGGAAAAGCTTCTCCTGCAACATTTATTGATAAAGTGAAAAATCATACGAATAAACTATATATGGACCTAGAAGCGATCAAGTTGAAATGGGATCACTTGGCGCCATTGGTTCAACAAGCAAAAGAAGAATTAAATGTGGGTCCATGTCCCCTTTGTAAGTCTGCAGTTCATAAGACTATATCATCAAAAAAAGGCTCTACTTACTATGTATGTTCTGCTTATAATAAAACAAAGTGTGATTTTGTATTATCAGACATGTTTATTCGTAAAAAGTTAAGTGAAAATACTATCAAGGATTTATTGAATAAAGGAAGAACAAAGGAGCTTAAAGGATTCAAAAACAGCGCAGGTAAGAAATTTAATGCGATTTTAGAATGGGACCATGCTGAGAAAAAAGTACAACTTGTGTTTCCTGATCATGAAGTGGGAGAATGTCTACTTTGTGGAGGAACGGTAATAGAACTAGATAAGTTTTATGGCTGTTCTAACTATGAAGAAAAAGATTGCGGATTGTTTATACCTAAGAAATTCTTAGGTAAACGAATTGAAAGAAAACATGTTATGCAAATAATAAAAAATGGAAAGACGGATTTATTAGAAGGTTTTATCGGTGAAAAAGATCGAATATTCAATGGGTATTTAAGTTGGGATGACAATGAAAATCGCTTGAAAGTTTATTCCAGGAGACAGTAATTAATGGTATACTATTTATATATTACACCTATTTATATTTAATCAATCAACGAGTCCATAGGATGCTTGAGACGACGTATGTCTTATAAATCCTATGGGCTTTTTTGTGTATTTAAAATAATTCAAAAAGGGGAATGAATCATGAAACAACTTTTAATTTTCTTAGGGACGGTAGTGTTATTATTTACAGGATTAAATATTTTTGCGAGCAATGATAAGGAGAGTGTTAATAAAGAACAAATCGTACCAGTAACTGCTAGAGATAGTGATAAGAACAATGAATTGAAAGAAGTTAGTGAATTAGTATACCAGCACTCTTTAGATGGAAGTGTACCAACACATACTCCCATTATTGTAGATGAATTCATTAAAGGAGAACAGCATCAAGTGCTTTATATTGTTGATAATGGTGTTCTTCAGGCAATCAATCATGTAAATGGTGAAATCATTTGGAGAGTGAATGTAGAAGGTCAGGTAACAACTTCGCCTGTTTATTACGAGGGGAACATTATCTTAGTTAGTGAAGATAATCTTCACGCATTAAACGCAACAGATGGAAGAGAGGTATGGTCTAAGTCACATGAACAAGTCGTTGACCATTCTCCGGTTGTGGTTGGTGATACCTTTGTAATTGCTTCTACTAATGGAACCGTAACAGCCTTTAACAAAGAGGGTGAAGTATTTTGGAAAGTGAAGGTTCCAGAATTGAAGAACGGTCTAGTTGCATGGAAAGACTCTGTTATTGCTGCTTCATACGAAGGGGTAGTAATAGAGTTAGATGCATCTACAGGCCAACAAGTCTGGTCAACTTCTCTAGAGGGTAAAATACTAGGCACTCCAAGTGTATACGAAGATTCTCTGTATATAGGTACTTCCAAAGGGGTCGTACATGCAGTCGATTTAAAAAACAAAGACATCCAATGGAGGTCAACAGAATTCACATATGCTAATAAAAATGGATTACTAAATTCAACCATACGAGCTAATGGTGTATCTACATCCATTGCTAGTAATGGAAACTACATTGCATTTGGAACTGTTTACGAAGTGATCTATCTTCTCAATAGAGAAACAGGGGAAGTGATTTCAAGTAAAAACCTAACTCCTGATGTAACGATTGAAGACAAAGAAATGATGTTGGCTGATCCTTTGCTAGTGGAAGACAGTCTTTTCTTATCGAATCGGAACGCTTTTTATGCATATGATAAAGGTTTAAATGTTAACTTTGAATACGATGGTTATGTTCAACTACCAATAAATAAGAATCGATCAATGGTATTAACTACAAATAAATACTTATATACCATTAAATAAAAAAAGTGATTGCAGACCAGTCGAGAAGAGTGGTATGATTTCAATATAAAGTTTGTACTTATTTATTAATGAAACTTACGTGACCCATCGGGTGCATCCAATTGGATACCGATGGGTTTTTTTACATCATGAAAAGGAACGTATGTTCTCGTTAAATGAAGGAGGTTTTAAGTATGGTTGTAGCAAACAAAGGCTTAATTAATCAATTCAAAAAGGAGGAGGTGAAGGTTCTTTCGACCAAACAAGAGATTCATGATCCTCAATTTCCCACAATAGAAGAACTAAAACAAGAAGATGAGGGAGTGATAGCGCCGGTTGTCATATGTGATCAAAATGGTGGATTCTACATAAAAATTAAAGAAGAATGGATTGAAAAGAATAGCGAAGAGCAATATACAGCTTACTACGTCAACCGTTATGCCTTTTGAATGAAAGCCCATGACTGTCCTAAAAATAGGACTCATGGGCTTTTTATTATTGTGCTTCACCTATCATTTTTAATTGTTGAATTAGATCCATTTGCTGTTTTTTGATTTCTACATATTGTCTACGTAGGTTTTCTCGGTTTATTCGGTCATCGTCGGCTTCTTGTATCGTTATCAATAACAAATGGTGCTGATCATTGACAAGAGTTAGCACGTGGGAATGGAACTCATATAGAGAGGAGTCTACATCATAAATGACTTCATCAAGTAATGCTAGTAGTTCACGACTTTTAGGAACTAAGTCTTTTACTTGGTTTTTAAATTGCTGATTGCCTAGTACCCCAGCATATAGGTTATCCATACTATCGTTGTATGAGCTAAGAATAACGTTTGAATTATCTACTATTTGTGTAAAAGCATCCGTATAGAGGTTCCAACTTTCTGTAGCCGCTTCTTGAGCGGCTAAAGCAGCATCTTCACCACCGCCACACCCCGTTAGGAGTAGTAAAGTACAACTACTAATCAACATTAATTTTTTCACAACAATTCCCCTTTCATAAAAAAACAGAAAATCCCCTTCTATGTAAAAATACATAAGAAGGGGATTTCCCGCTGGTTTTAATTTATAACTATTATACTATTAACATTGGTCTAATGAAAGTAGTAAAAACAATATGAAATCTTTGTTGAACGATAGATATAGGTGATTTATACTATTAGTAACGGGAATCCCCCTCTTTTTAAGCCCATTGTATTTAGGGTTTTTTAAAAGATGGGGATTTTTTAATGGTCTAACAGTGTCAATTTAAGTTTTAGCAAGGACTTACCAATGGAACAGTGCGAGAAGACGTTGTAACTATTAATATTATTGGTTCTATATACGATGCATTAAATTTCTATAGAACTAATTAAAAGGAGAAAAATATGCAATTTTTAACCCCCGAAGAAATACAACGAAAGAAAAAAATACGAGAAAAATTACTTGTGTGGTTAGGTTTACCACTTGTTATGTGTTTGATTACGGCAATATCAATTTCGCTCGGCAGTTTATTTTAGGTTACTGCAGAGAAAAGGAGTGTCTGTCTATGTTTACTAATAGACAGGCACTCCTTTTATATTTTATAAAGAATGTTAATTTATTCTTTAAATAGTAAACTCGCTTTCATTCCAATGGAGGGAAGCATCATTCTTTTTCTGTAGATGCTTGCTTACGTATCCTTCTGTTGTGGTTCTAGAAGAATGACCTACTGTATGCTGCACTTGTTCAATCGGCAGCCCTAACTCCATTACTGAATAGTTCACAAAAAAGTGCCGAAACCAATGGGGACTGATATTAATGTTAAACGTTCATTTTCATAGAGTCTTATTTCTAGCTCATTATATTGACCAGTATCTAAGAAAGATTTACATAAAGAGGGGAGGTGGGATTGATTACCGATTGGCAAACAATGGTTAATCTTAATCTTATTGTATTAAGGTTAAAGAAATTAAACATACGGTGAAGCTCTTAAAAACATACAACTTTAGTCTCGTAATATAACTGTAAGTGATTTCAATTTATTAGTTACTTATTTAATGGTAATATAGATGTGTATGTTAAAGGGATTGGAGCTGTATTTCTTATGGATATAGGACAAATTATTAAATTATTACGAATAAATAAGGGGCTCACACAATCAGAATTAGCAGAAGATATATGTTCCATTACTCACCTTAGTAAAATAGAAAATGGTTCAAAAGAAGCGAATGAAGAAAGTTTGAATTTGCTATTAGAACGTCTAGGAAGTAGTTATGATCAAGTTTTTATTGATTACGGCCGATCGAGAAAGCAATTAGAGGAATTGGATAAAGAGTTAATATACGGTAACTTTAAAAATGCCGATGAGATCGTTTCATCTATTGAATCTAAGGAAGAATATTTTATATATGTAGGAACGGGAGCATTATATTATTTAAGTTTAGTTAAATATTATTTATTAGTAGACAAAGTAAGTAAAACAGATAGTTACTTTACGATTTTAAATAAATTAAAAAAATCTCTGTCAACGGAAGAATTGAAAAAATTACAATTTGTACGAGGGTTAAGGTTATTAAAAGAGAAAGACTATAAAGCAGCTATAATTAAATTCGAAGAATGCTTAGATGAACTTCCTCAAAATAAAGGAGAAATTTATTACTATTATGCTTTGTGTAGAGGGCAATTGAACCAATTTGGAGAAGCGATTGAATTTGCCTATAAAGCATTAGATATCTTCAGGACCTTATATAATTATGAGAGAATTAATCATTGTAACTTATTATTAGGGATTATTCTTACTCAACTAAAAGCGTATACAAAAGCAGGGGAATATTTTAATCAAACCATATATCATTCTAAACTAATGAATGATAAACGCTCAGAAATGATAGCAATGCACAATTTTGGGCGAGTATTAAAGAAAAATAAGCAATACCAAGAGGCAGCTGAAATATTTCAAAATTGTATGGATTATTATAGTAAGTGTGGACAAGAGAATGAATTTCTCCACAGTTTAGCGGAACTTGCAGAACTACAATATAGTCAAGGAATTGACACGGCCATAGAATTAATAGAAGAAATTTTGCTGAAGTGTAGTCCTAAGCAGAATAGTCATTATTATTATCTGTTTAAGACTTACCAGTATAATTTAAAAAATCAGGAAAGGGATTTAGCGAGATTTTTAACATCACATGCCATCCCGTACTTTAAAGATAATGGGAAGAATGATCAACTCTTCTATTGCTACAAATTACTTATAGAGAATAGACATGCTACCAAAGAAGTCTGTGTTGAACAAATAATTAACGAGATTATTAATAAAGTGATTGATTAGTTATAGGTATAAGTACTGCCTTTTATGATAAGTAACCATTAGAAGAATCTCTTCAATGGTTACTTTTTTGTTTTTTAATCGATTGTTTTTGAAAATTTCCCAATATTATTTTAATTGAGTGTGTTTTATCTTTATATTAAGCAATATTAGAAAAGAGGTGTTAAAAATAATTAGTGGAAAAAAATTTAACTTAGAGAATTTCTTGGTAGATAAACTAAGCATTATACCGGTTGAAGGTGAAACTTCTATAGTATTAGCTGGCCCCGCAACTTTACCGATTAAAGTCAATGGAGTTATCTACGACTTTAAATGGTATACATGGACAAGCATAAAAGGGGAACTGGATATTCAAAAAGTGATTCGTAAGATAACCTCTACCTATTCATCAATCCTTATATATGGAGACTTTAATCACGCGAAGGATGTACTAGTGAGAATGCATAGCATTTGTCATACAGGAGATGTTTTTCATAGTCAAAAGTGCGACTGTGGATATCAATTTGACGAATCACTAAAAAAAATTGTGGAACATGGGGATGGAGCTCTCTTTTATTTAGCTAATCATGAAGGAAGAGGGATTGGTCTATTTAATAAGAACTTAGCCTATGCCCTGCAAGAGGTAGGCCTTGATACAGTGGAGGCAAATGAGGCACTAGGATTGAAAGATGACAACAGGGATTATTATGAAGCAGCTCGTATTATTCAGTATTTAAGAGTAGAAGGAATTTCTTTAATTACAAATAATCCTAGTAAAATGAGCTTCCTTTCAAATTTAGGAATTCATATAAAAGAGCGTGTTCCTATTTGGGGAGAGATGGATCAGTTTAATCAAAATTATCTAACTACGAAAATTAATAAAAATGGTCATTTAAGAGAGGAGAATAAAATACATGTCAATCACTAGCAAACAAAAAGAAGAGTTAAAGAGGCATCAAGGTCCAGTAACTTCTGTTTTGTTTAATGAAGATCATAAAAAAATAGTTACGTCTGGCTACGATGGTAAAGTAGGGAGTTTTGAGTTTGAAACTGGGATTTTCTCCATTTTAGGCCGGCACGATCATCTAGTAAACAAAGTGGTTAGCAGTCCATTTGTTGACTTAGTAGCTTCTTGTTCTTCAGATTACACTATTAAAATCTGGGATTTAAAGGAAGGGAAGTTAGTCAGAACCCTACTAGGACATAGTGATGATGTTGAGGATTTTGTATTTGTTGACGAAAAAATGGGGATTAGTACATCACGAGATAAACGAATAATTATTTGGGATTTAGAGAATGGCTCTATAAAAAATATTATTTTAGGCCATGAGAAAGACGTATTATCAATTGCTTATTTTGGTGGAAAGATTATTACCACCGGTGACGATAAGACACTAAGAATGTGGGACGTCAATACTGGTGAGTTGCTGAACTTATGGGGCCCTTTTGATGTAGAAACAGATACTTGTGCCATTGATACATTAAATAATCGTGCCGTATTAGGGTGTGACGATGGCGTGATTAGAATTATTTCGCTTGCAACTGGTGAAATCATTAAAGAAATTGAAGCTCATAGTTCTGGGATAAAGAAAGTGGCAATATCACCAGTGAATGGCGATATCTTGTCAGCAGCCTATGACCAGAAAATTCTTTTGTGGGATTCACATCATTTTAATCTGAAATTAAGTTTTGAAGGAGTTAATACAAAGTGGGAACGATCACTTACCTTCTCGCCATCAGGAACATATATAGTCGCAGGGTCATTTGATGGTACTGTTCATATTTGGGACAGTCATAGCGGCAAATATATGAAAGAATTAGGTGGGGAGAATAACAATGGAAATGCTTGTTTTAATGAGGTTTCCGTAGAGGGGGACTCTTTTGCTTCTGTTAGTGATGATGGTATTATACGCGCGGGCAATATTACCTCTGGGGAGTTTACTAATGAGTTTATTCCAGCCTCTGGTAGATACCTCATGAATGCTGTAGAACTCTTTGATGGCAGAGTCTATGCAGGGGCACATAACCAAAAGCTTCATGTATTTGAATTAGAGAAATCTTGTTGTTCAAGTTGTTCTAGCAATAAGGATAAGTGTAAGGAAGGACAAGAAATATTGATTAATGAAGGGCCCATTAATACTATTAAAGGGATAAAAATCGATGACCATACACATATGTTTATAGGTTGTTATAGTGGAGCAATTGTTGTTACCGATAGAGATGGGTTAAAACTAAAAACGATAAATATACATAGTGGTGCAGTAAAATCACTAGCAGTTAATAATAATAAAAATATTGGGGTTAGTTGTTCAGCTGCAGGAGAATTATTCTCATGGGATCTAAATGGAGTTATAATAGAAAAGTACCTTGGCCATACAGCTATCATTAATGATGTAGATATTGATCCTACTGGACAGCTTATAGCAAGTGTATCAAGAGATTTCACCTTGAAAGTGTTTAATATTTGGACTGGGAAGTTGATAAGTTCTTTTGATCTCGGAAATAAATCACTGAAGTCAGTATCCTTTTTGAGTGCATCAGAAATCATTGTGGGCGATTACTGGGGGAATGTCACCATTATAGATTTAAACAGTGAAACTATTATTAAGTCAAACACCGCTAAAAATGGAGTAAGTAGTATAGCGGTATGTTCAGATGAAGATCATGCTTTGTTGAGTTCTTATGATGGGCGTATTTATCAAGTAGATCAAAATCTTAAAGTAACAAAGCAATTAGTTAAAATGAATGTAGAATAAAAGGAGATAGAATAATGAAAAAACATATCGGGATTCTTTTTATGGTTATGACAGTAACTTTGGCTAGCTTATCTGGAGGAGAAAGCACAGAAATAAGTAGTGACCCAATTTGGCCACCGGCTTCTCTGGAGCAAACGGTAGTATACAGTGACCCAATTTGGCCACCGGCTTCCCTGGAGCAAATGGTAGTACACAGTGACCCAATTTGGCCGCCGACTTCCTTGGAGCAAACGTTATTAAACAGTGATCCGATTTGGCCGCCAGCCGCATAAAGATATTATCTAATTAACAAAATCTATAACTGATTAAAACACCTTTGATTGATTTTCAAAGGTGTTTTTTTATTAAAAGTTTAAATCTCCCAACCATAATATTCAATAAGCAGTGGTTACTTAGTTCAACAAAGTTGATGATCAAGCAACCAGAGAGACTAATTTCTTTAAAAATCGATCTCTTTCAAAAATATAATTTCAGAGTAGAGTCATAATATAAGTTTTTTTATGAAATTTTCCCAATTGTGCATTTATTGTTTATGCGTAAAAATAAAGTTGTAGCAGCTACAAATCATAAATCAAAAGGAGGAAATTAAAATGAAAAAGCAACCATTTGTAAAACCAACTCGTGTACCAGTGTTATCTGAGAAATAATTTAATAATACTTAACGTAAATAAGGCGGAGATTACTCTCTGCCTTATTTTTAAAAGGAGAAGATTTACCAATGGATAGAATTACTAAAATAGCATATATAGCTAATAGAGATTGCTTACTTTGTTCAGATATTAGAGGTAGGGTACATTATTTAGATCGATCACTAAACTTACTAAAGTCATCACCTTCTACAGCCTATACAAATATGATTAACGCTATTACATTTACTGAAGAATTTATATTTACACGTGATATTAAAGGTGTAATCGGAAAGTGGGATGCAGATACTTTACAACCACTAGATTTCCATGATGATTATTCACTAAGAGAGAATGAATATTTAGAGTCATTAGATGAAGAATCCTCCCCTAGCTTAGCAAGAGGAATTGCTGCTTTCAATGGAAAACTATACACCACTAATGGCTATGCTCAATTCGTCGTGCTAGATCAAGATACATTTAATGTCATTAAAATACATCCACCGTTTAATGAGCTTTCGTTTGTAGATGGTATTTGCGTTGAAAATGCAGATATCCAGGCAATCTCAGAAACGTGTGGAATGCTTCATCTAGGTAATATTGAAACGCATGATTTTAGTAAGAAAATTTCTATTGACAGTGGAAACGTACATATTATTCGTTATGACAAAAAGAATAGTCGATTTATCGCAACACAAGATTACGGTTTAGATGAAGATAAAAATGTGCGTAATGGCATTGTTACATTAGATATGAAAACGTACGAGAAAAAAGAATATCATTTTACCACTGATGATGTGGAATTCTTACAGTTTTCAGATGATTATTCATTAGTCATTGCAGGTGGATTCGATGGGAAAGTCCACATCTACGACAATAGCGAATCAGAATTAAAACTCAAAAAGATCCTAGGTCCATTTAGACATCAATTGATAGGAGGCTCCACTATTGAAGACGATTTATATCTTTTGATGCAAAGTGGGGAACTTATTAGAACAGATCTAGAAGGAAGGATTAAAGATGAACTAGATTTTGATTATAAGTGTGTATGGTCAATTGAAAGTCACCCGACAGAAAGTAATTTAATTTATTGTGCAACAGGTAAAGGTGTAAAAGGATATCGCTTTGAAGATGCACCTTATAACAGTGTACATTTCACCCCTGAATTTGATAATAATCATGCTCTAGGTATCACATTCCGTGTCGTACCATTAAATGATGGTTCTTATATTGCACTAACTCGAAAAAATATTATTTTCCGTAGTAATGAGCAGGGAGAAATTCTCTGGCATACTACTGTCGAAGACCTTCCTAAAAATGTAGCAGTGAATGCAGAAAACCAATTCTGTTTGCTTGGTTTAGATAACGGTAAGGTTTATGAACTTGATGTAGAGAAGGGTAAGATTGTTAGAACAACAAAATTAAACGCTCCTGTATACGTGCTAGCTTATAGAGAAAACGGAGAAAAGGTAATTGGAACTAAACCAGGGGACTTTATCATTTGTGATACAGAACTCAATGTGCTCAGGGAATTTGCTTTAGATGGTTATCCAAAAAGAATGATGAACTTTGGTGAAAAAGAGTTTGTTGTTGGATCATTTGGACTTGTAGAGTTAAATCTTGACCAAGGTGAAGCTGTAAACACCTACACAGAGTTATTATGGAACACAAAAGAGAATGGCTCACTACTCGGAGAATATAGCTTTGTAATAAGCTACGGAAAACAAATTGGGGTGTACAAACAAGGTACAGAAGAGATGGTAGACCTAGTGGAACCTCTATATGACTTTCCGAAAGGCATGCTTGGCATAGAGAGTCAACAAGACCATGATATTTTGTTAGTTGGAGGCAATGGTGGTTTTATCAATGTATATAGAATAGTGGATGGCTCTCCAATTAAAGTAAGGGAATTATATGTATAAATTAGATGGTGATGTGTTGAAGAGTTCTATTAAGGATATTAGATGGATCGAATTACCAAAAGGTACTGCCATTATAGGTAGTACCTTAGAAGAAATAGAGGCAGCCAATGATTATTGGAAAACAAGATTGCTTGACCCATCTTATAAAGAGAAGTTCAAGGAATGGTTATTAAAAGAGTATCCTTCACACGAAGTAGAACTAAAACCTTTTTTGATATCAGATATCCTTGTTACGAATGGAATGTATAAGGAGTTCTGCCTTGATATGGGTAGTGATATTTCTGAACCAGAGAGCTTAGTAAATAAGGATTTGGGTGGAGATATGACATGTCCTATTTGGGGGGTAACTATACAAGAAGCGTTTCAATTTGCTGATTGGTTTTCAATGAAATACGGGGTGAAAGCGAGCCTACCTACAGAAGCCCAATGGGAATACGCAGCAAGAGGGTCTACTCGGAGAGTCTACCCATGGGGAAACGATTTTTCTCCCACTAAATGTAATAGTTTTGAATCCAATATTGGTCGCACCACTCCAGTGAGAAGTTATGAAGCAGGTAAATCATATTTTGGTCTATATGATATGGGTGGAAACGTCGAGGAATGGGTTGATACTAAATATAACGTGTATCCCTTCGGAGTGAAAATCACTGATGATCTAGTGGATGAGCTTGGTGAGAAATATTACATTTTAAAAGGAGGGTCCTTCGCTAGGGGAGGAGACCTTTGTAGGGTAGCTCGCAGACATGGTAGACACCCGGATGATGTATTTAGGTATACGGGTTTTCGATTAGTAATTAATTAGGTCACAATTTCAAGGTGAAGTTAATGAATCAGCGTAGAAAAATGAATATGATATTTGCCGCTAATATAGTTACTTCTGTAGGTTCCGGTATCACTGCTTTCACGATCCCCTGGTTAATTATTAACATGGACGGTGGAGAAAGAACCTACGGTATTCTTTTTATCTTTGTGTCGATTGGTATGTTCTTCCTTGCGCCATATGCTGGGATATTAGTTGACCGATTTCCGCGGAAAAAGATCTTACTTTTGTGTGAATTTATAGCGGGAATTTTATGTAGTGTTGTGCTAATCATGTATCTTTTATCAGGAATGATGAGTATTTACTTACTTATTATTCTTATGATTGTTACATCAATATACTCTTCTGTTCAAATACCAGCATTACTTGCTTTTACTCAAGAGTCATTTACTAAAGATGAATATAAAAAAGTTAATGGACTAATGGAAGTCCAAAGTCAATCAGCTACCTTTATTAGCGCTGGTCTAGTTGCTTTATTAGTAGGCAGAATTGACCTTTGGATCATTTTCTTGGTGGATGTAGCGTCTTTCTTTGTAGCTTTAGGTATTCTATTTTTTATCCCTTATAAGAGTCAGTTGTTTACTAAGAATTCAACTACGAGTAAACCTAAAATGTTAGAAGACTTAAACAGTGCATGGAGTTATATGAAGGAAAACAAAGCTCTAATGGTCCTGCTAATGTGTTCATTTGTTCCTTTTATAATGGTTTTAGTAGGAAACTATCTTAACCCAGTCTACATTTATAGTGAATTAGGAGCAAATCCGGATATCCAAGGGTATGCAAGTGTTATTTATGCACTAAGTGCAATTTTAGGGGGGATAGCCGCTACGGTTCTTTCTCAAAGATTCGGTGATTATACCTCTATAATTATTACTTATATAGTTTATTTAGTTGGTATTATTGGGATTATATTGTTTCCGACAGTCGGAATTTTCTTGTGTATGAGATTATTCGCAGGCGTAGGGAATGCAGGTAGCCGAGTATTGCGTAAAAATATCATGATGGTTAATATCCCTAATAATATGATTGGAAAAGTGAATAGTTTCTTTAGCTCAATGAGTATGCTTTTACAAGCCATTTTAGTAGGTATTATAAGTCTTTCAATCAGTGGGGTAGGTGCTTTATTTTCTTTCTCTCTAATTGGAATTTTAATGACTATAGGTTTAATTGTTATGGGTACATCTATCATCATACTAAAGAAAAAAGATATTACTATCCCAATTAACCATAAGGAAGGTGTTAGGTAATGAAATATGATATAGCCATCGTTGGTGGTGGACCGGCAGGTATGAGTGCTGCTTTATTTCTAAAAGGGGCTGGCCTAAACGTTATATTGATTAACTCCGAAAAATCCCAATTGAAGAGTGCATGGCTGGACAATTATCTAGGTTTAGAGGAAATAAGTGGACCGGAACTCCTAGAAAAGATCAAAAATCAGCTCAAGTCACGAGAAATCTCTCTATTAAATGACGAAGTTACAGATATTAAACGGAATAATAAAGACTTCTCCGTTGAAATGGTGAACAATCCTCCTATTGTTGCGAGTAGAATTCTTTTAGCAAGTGGTCAGAAAAGTGGACTTAAGATCGCAGAGAAGCTAGGACTTTCTTTAATTGAAAACAACGAACCCTATGTAAAACTTAAGGTAGAGGTAGATACTGAATATCAAACCTCTCATCAAGACGTGTATGCATGCGGTACACTAGTCGGAGTCTCTTCTCAAGCTATCATCGCTGCAGGGAATGGTGCACAAGTTGCGTTAAATATCATTAGCAAATTGTCTGGTAAAAGAGTTCACCACCATAAAACTCTCGCTTAGCAGCACTCTTTTGTGCTGCTCTTTATAAATTAAAAGTATATACTGCTTAGTATTTTATTTTACATTTCTTTTGATGCTGAAAGGGCTGGTTTTATGTGGGTTTGCGAAGAACATGTAAAAGTTGGGGTGAGCATTTTAAAATCACCACATATAAGAGGAAACGAGAATAAACTTAAGCTTAAATGCCTGTATTGTGAAAATGAGGCCACTTATGAATTGTATTATTTTAAGGTGAGTAATATAAACGCTAGGAGAGAAAGCGATGAAAGATATTGCTTATATGAGAGCAGCACTTGATCTAACAAAATTAACCTTAGGACAAACCAGTCCTAATCCTGTGGTTGGAGCTGTGGTGGTAAAAGAAGGAGTCGTAATTGGGGTTGGAGCTCACCTCAAGAGAGGTGACCATCACGCTGAGGTTTATGCCTTAGAAATGGCAGGTCAGCAAGCTGAAGGAGCAACTCTTTATGTGACTTTAGAACCTTGTTGTCATGAAAACTTAACCCCGCCCTGTACCAATCTTATTATTGAAAAGAAAGTTAAGCGAGTAGTTGTTGGAATGCAAGATCCTAATCTAAAAGTAAGTGGTGGTGGGATTAAGAAACTACTTGAGGCAGGTATAAGAGTAGACGTGGGTTTACTAGAAAAGGACATTAGAGAAGTAAATAAATATTTTATAAATATTCAGGAGAATAAATTGCCATATGTAACGATCAAATGGGCATCTAGTTTGGATGGTAAGATTGCAACTGCTACAGGAGAAAGTAAATGGATTACTTCTGAAGGAGCTAGAAATGATGTACACAATTATAGAAACAACCATGATGCCATTTTAGTTGGTATTAACACAATTCTAAGTGATAACCCTAGATTAACAACGAGGGTAAATGAGGGATTGAATAAGCACCCTATTAGAGTTGTTTTGGACAATAGATTAAGAATTCCTAAAGAGTGTTATGTAGCAACTGATAGAACTTCACGAACAATAGTCTTTGTCTCAAATCAAGTAAGTGAACAATTAATACATAGCTATGCTGATACGAACTTAGAAATAATTAAACTAGAGAGTGATCAAGTGAATACGACAGAAGTGTTAGATTACTTGGGCAGGGAAGGAATTAATTCAGTTTTTGTTGAGGGAGGAGCGTCTATTATAGACAGTTTCTTTAGAGATGGTGTTGTTAATGAGGTAGTTGTGTATATGAGCCCAAGAATTATTGGAGGTACTGATGCTCTCTCTCCAGTAGGTGGGATTGGGTTTCCTGAACTTAATAAAGCTCCTCATCTTGAAGTGAAAACTATTGATCAAATTGGTTCGGATATTAAAATTACTGCTACGTGTACATACTCCAAGAGTGAAAAGTCAAAATAGTTTGATTAAGTAAATGCATTTACTAAGAAAAATTTGGCTGCATTTAACTTGAGTTTAACATCTGTATAAATTTTAGTGAAGAAACATTATTTAATTAAAAGTTTGTAGGGAGGCTTTATTTTATGGAGAATAAAAAATTATTGATAATTGGTTTAGGGGTGCTCGGGAGTAATATATTAGATATGATTTCAAGGACTAATATGAAACATAAAATTATATTTGGTGGAAAAGATCCCGAAAAAATGAAAGAAAGAGTGAATTTAGCAGAGTTAGTAGCAAATAAGTTAGGCTATTCTCCAAAATTAAGTGTATGCAAAGTCGATTTAGACAATATAGAAGAAACTATTGAAACATTAGATAGACTTAAACCGGATATCATATTTAATGCTACTTCTTTAATGAGCTACTGGGTACCTACCACCTTACCAAAAGAGGACTTTGCGAAATTATATTATGCATATACAGGATGGCAAACACCTACACATCTAACACTTACTTATAAATTAATGAAAGCTGTTAAGCTTTCCAGTCTTGATATCAAGGTGATAAATGCTTCCTATCCAGATGTAGTTAATCCAGCCTTAAGGGAATTAGACTTGAGTCCCCATGTAGGAATAGGAAATGTATCTAATATTGTTCCGACTATTAAGAAGGCTATTGCTCTAGCCACCTCTTTCAATATTACCGATATTGAAGTATTTATCACGGCTCATCATCACTTTAGTTACAAGTTACCTAATGTTGGAAATAGCGAACGATTACCTCACCATATTGCTGTTACGCATAAAGGTAAAGATATAACGAGTCAAATAGATTTAGATACTATCTATAGTATTATACCAGAGAAGCTAAAGAGAACTAGAGGACTTGTAGGCATGTCTATGACAGCTGCGTCCTCAATGAATATTATATTAGAATTTTTAAATGAAACGGGAAGGTCGGTTCATGCTCCAGGGGTTAATGGTCTACCTGGCGGGTATCCCATTAGAATTACTCAAGGAGAAATGAAGGTGGACTTCAAAAATAATTTAACACTAGAGAGAGCACTGGAAATTAATCAATTGGGCCAAGTGTTAGATGGGGTAAAAGAAATTAAAGATGGAAGAGTTGTGTTTACTGAAAGAGAGATGGAGGTTGTAAAGCAGATATTGGGGTATGAATGTCATTCAATGAAGATTGAAGAGTGTGAGTACTGGGCGAAGGAAACTCTTTCTAAGATGGATGAAAAACAAAGATCAAGGAAATTACAGTTAATTTAAGGAGTGAGATAAATTCATGGAGTATGTTTATTTTATTGAAAGTAATAGCGCGGGGAACGGTGTGAAAGCAATGGAGTATGCAAAGAAAAAAGGCCTTAAAACTTTCTTCCTTACCTCAATGCCAGAGAAATACGAAAAAATGGAAGTTAATCCATTAGTTATTGCCGATGAGTATAAAATAATCGATACTAACGACACAGTAACACTATTACATTTCTTTCAAAACCGGAACCCTATTGGAATTTTAGCTTTTGATGATTTTCATATTATACAAGCTAGCTTAATAGGGAAAATAAAAGAAGTAGTAACACCCTCTTTGGAAGGTTTAATTAATTGTAGATTCAAAGATAAAACTAGAAAGGCTTTAGAGGGAAGCCCAGGCTATATCAAGTATAAATTACTGGAGTCAGATTCTCTTTTAAATGATCCCTTATTCTACCCTTGTGTGGTAAAACCGGTGGATGAAAGCGGGAGTGTAGGAGTTCAAATATGTAATAACGAAGATGAACTTGCTGAAGCCTTATCCTTTATAGATACATTAGAAAAAAATATATCTGGTTATAAATATGTTAAAAAGGCTTTAGTAGAAGAGTATTTAGACGGAGATGAATATAGTGCAGAGTTGGTATGGGATACCATCAACCAGAATTGGCACTTAATTGGATTTACGAAAAAGTATTTGAGTGAACTACCGTACAGAATTGAAATCGGACATCTGTTTCCATATTATTTCAATTCTTCAATTTCCTTGGATGTCGAAAAAACAATTAAAGGCTGGCTTGATACAGTTGGACTTAACAATTGTATAGCTCATGTGGAATTTAAGTTAGTAGATAACAAAGCTCGTCTCATAGAAATAAATCCACGTCCTGCTGGGGATCAAGTAAATGATCTAGTAGGGTATGCATTAGGCAAAGATTTAGCCTCTTATTACTTAGATATGATTTTAAATAATCCTATAGAGGAGAAACAAAAGCTAAAAAATGATTTAGTATATTTTATCAAGTTTATTTTGCCTCCTAGAAGTGGCGGAATAGAAAATATTGAAGTAAACGATAGCACAGACGGGGTAGATATCATTTCATATAAGGTCAAAACGGTAAAGGAAGTAAAAGGAGTTAAAAATTCAGATGATAGACTTGGTTACGTGATTACATCTGGGAGAAATGAAAAAGAAGCTATTGAATCGGCAGATCATTTTATAGATAACATAAGTATTAATTACCACTTAGAAGAGGTGCTCAATAAATGAAATTATTAATAATAGGCGGCACTAATTTTATTTATGAAAGAGCAATTGATTTAGGTTATAAAATTACGTTGATTGATAAGAAAAGCAACTTCAACTGGGAAAATAATAAATACATTAATGAGCTATTCCTCTTAGACTATGAGGAAAAAGAGAGTGAAGTACTTAATATAATAAAATCAGTACACAGCATAGAACCTTTTCACAAATGTGTTAGCTTTACAGAGAAGGGTCTATCATTAATAGCAGAAATTAATAAGTTGCTTGGATTTAGCGATCTCACTAATGTGGTACAAATGACTCGTCAAAAAGATAAATTTAGAGAATGTTTGAAGGGTACTGAATTTACAACAAATAGTGCAGCCGTAAATAATAAAGATGAAGTTAGAGTATTCGCTAAAGAAAACGGTTTTCCTTGTATTGTGAAGCCCAATGAAGGCGTGGGAAGTAAAGATATTAAATTAATAAAAAATATCGAGGATATTAATTCACTTCAATTAAATGTCTCTAACATTATTGAAAGCTTCATAGAGGGTCAAGAATATACTGTAGAAACTTATAGTAAAAATAGAGAACATAAAATATTAGGAGTTGGAGAGACGATCCTGTATGACGATATCCATTTTGTTGAAAAAGAACATAGATTCCCAGCAGTTTTAGACCTTAAGTTAGAAAAAAAATTAACATCTTCCATTCAGAGTTTCTTAGATTATATTGGATTAAAAGAGGGGCCCGCACACACTGAAGTTAAGTACGATGGTAAACAGTTTAAAATTATTGAATCACATACGCGTCCCGGTGGTGATTTTATACCAGATCTAATAGAGTATACCAATGGAATTGATATATATTCAACAGTTTTAGATGATTCAAACTTTCATAATATTCATAATTCATCAAGGGCAGGTTACGCAACTGTAATTAGGTTTCTAACTATTGATTCAGGAATTGTTACAAAAATAGCAGGCTTAAATAAAGCTAAAAGTCATCCCTTGTTAAAAAAATTAGAGTTAAGCGTCAAGATAGGGGATCAGGTAAATACAATTAAAAATTCCTTCGATAGGCCAGGTTACATTATAACCGTCGGTAAAAATTTGGAAGAATGCTTGGCGGCATGCGATGAAGTTGAAAATGCACTAAAAATAATTACTGAATAATGAGGGTTTAAAAATGGATAAGTTAAAAGATAATCTCAGAAGAGCTAGGAATGTATTAAGTGGAGAAGATGAAAATGGTAAAGGAAATCATCCTGGTCAATTTGATGATGGAGTAATATCCTTTGCAGATGGTGAAGGAATGAGGCGACCTCATCCCTCGGTACTAGGTGCAGCTATTAAAGGCTTTTTTGAAACTGAAGTGACCTCGCTGGAGAAATATTTTTTCAAAAAAAAGCATGTTGAATTAGAAAATGCAATCTCGAATGATTTTAAAAAACAAGGAATCTACCGTGAGAATACAAAAAATTTATGTATTAGTAGCGGTACATCAAATCTATTCAATTCTTTTTTCTATAGTGTATCTGAACCAGGAGATACGTTTCTCACAACGCCTGGGTTTTATCACTCACTTGTAAACTGGTGTGTGATTAATAAGATTGATTTAGATATCCTTCCTTTTGATAGTTCTAATAATTGCAAAATATCTAAAGCTCAAATAGAAAATTGGGTAGTAGAAAACCCTCATAAAAAACTTCGAGGTTTGATTTTGTTTAATCCCACATATTTTGGAGCTGTGTATACTGCTAAGGAATTAGAAGAATTATCTAGATATGTTCAAGAGAAAGAACTAGTAGTTATAGAGGACTCGATTTTCTCGAAAACAATATTTGAAGGAGAAATCGTTCATTTAAGTTCCTTTCAAAGCTCATGCAACAATGTTGTAACGGTGGATGGAGGATCCAAAGCTTTTGGTTTAGCAAATTTAAGAATTGGATGGGCTTGTGGTCCTGAAAAAATAATAGAGAGAATGAACTTTCACGTACAAGCAACACAAGTCAATGTTCCACACATAATTAAGGAAATGGCATTAGCTGCATTAAATGCTCCTTCAGTCTACTTGAAAACAAATAATATTGAATTAAAAAGAAGAAAAGACTATTTAATATCTTCTATCGAGGAGATTAATAAGAGTTTGGAAGAAAAATTTTCTATAGTTTCACCAATTAATGTGCTCCATTCACCTCAATCAGGACATTCTATATTAATCTCACTAGATAAGCTGAAACCAAAATTAATCGAGAGAAACATATATGACAGTATTGATTTAACAAGGTACTTTTTAGAAGAATGTAAAGTTGCATTTTCTCCAGGCTTGTCGATGGGCTTTGATGGTTATAAGTTAAGAATTTCGTATGGGTGTCTAGGCTTAGAGAATACTTACGAGACTTCATTACGATATGAAAAGATGAATATGGTTAACGATTTAGTAAAAATGAAAGTGATCGAGTTTCCTGAAAAAGATCTTAGTCTAAAAGATTTGGAGAGAGAGATTTCGAACGATTTTCTGAAAAGTAACTCAATTATCAGTGAAGGACTTATTGAAAGAGTATTACCTTCCTTAATATCCCTTTGTAATACAAAAGAATTATTACCTTCTTGAGGAGAGATATAGATTATGAAAGCAATCTTATTTGATTTAGATGAAACATTAATAAGTCATCATGAGCAATTGTGTTCTTTTATTGAATATCAATATAGCCATAACACTGACTTACAAGAAATTGATTTTAATGAGTGGAAGGAAAAATTTATTGAGTTAGATGAAAATGGATACGTGATAAAAGAGCTAGTTTACCGGACTATAATTAGTCACTTCAACTTAAACAGCGAGATTTATGACAGTTTAATTGAGGAATTCTATAGTAAATTTCATATGTTTGTAAAGCCTTTTAAAGGATCATTAGAGTTATTACAATACTTAAAGCAATCTCAATTGAAATTAGGGATTGTCACTAATGGAGGAACTGAGATACAAAGTAAAAAAATACAGCAGCTTAATCTTCATGAATATGTGGATGTAATATTAATTTCTGAACAAGAGAATTGTGAAAAACCCGAACCAAAGATTTTTAATAAAGCTTTATATTTATTAGACTGTGAACCTGAAGAATCTTACTTTGTGGGGGATAACATTATAAACGACATTTTGGGAGCAAAGAATGTAGGGATGCACACTATTTTTATTGAAAATAAACATAGTTTTAATAAAAATGACATGGAAATATATCCTGATTATTCTGTTAAGTCCCTAGAAGAATTAACAGATGTTTTGAGAAACAACTTAAATAACTTCACTTTTAAATTTTGATATAAGTAAATGATTTACTAAGAAATAAAAATATAATATTGACTAATTTGAGGAGAAGTATGAAACGATTATTGAGTAATAAGGATTTTGTAATAATAGCACTTGGATTAGGAAGTTCAGGCTTAGGAAATACTTTCTCAGTTTTTATCATGTCATGGCTACTATTTGACCTAACTGGATCTATTTTTTCTATGGGGTCATTATGGTTTGTGTATGTTACCTCCATGATTATCTGTCATATAATTTCAGGACCATTCTTAGATAAATATAATAAAAAATACATCATGATATTCTCAGAATGGACTAAAGCTATCATTTTCCTGCTACCTTTAATTGCATTACTAACAGGAAATTTAACACAAGAGATTTTATACTTAGTAGTTATTTTATTAGGCTTTATTGAACCAGTATTTCGACCATCTTGTATGTCTTATATCCCAACAATTTTAGAGAAAAAATTGCTATTGAAGGCAAATTCAATATTAGAATCAATCGTCCAAATTATGATGGTTATAGGACCTTCCTTGGGTGGTATATTAATCGGGATATTTGACGTAGAGATAGTTATAACAACTCTTATTGTAATATTAATCTTATCGGGGTTATTCTTAACAGCTATCCCAAATGAAAAGAAGAGTGTTATTTCACACAAGTCTTCCTGGTTAACTGATTTTAAAGAAGGTGTATCTTTCTTTAAAGATAATAAGCTATTTTTATGGTTAGCAGGCTTAATTTTCTTCGTTAATATTGGAGCGGGAGCTACACAACCTTTGCTTTTACCTTTTGTTTTAAATGAGCTTAATGGTAGCTCATTCCAATACGGAATAATGAGTTCAGGGGTAGCCTTTGGGATGTTATTTGGTTCTTTAATTCTTTCTAACTTTAAACGTATAAATAATTTAAAACTATTTATGCTGGGTTCCCTAGCTCTATCTGGTGTCTTTTTAATGATGATAGGGGTTATGAACTCGTTTTACCTAGCATTTATTTGTATAGTTTTATATGGCTTATTTATAGTGATTTTCAACATAAACAACACTACACTTTATCAACTAAAAGTGCCGGAAAATATAAGAGGAAGAGTGTTTTTAGCAAGAGGACTTTTAGCAAGAATAGGTATCCCAGTGGGAGCAATTGTAGGTTCAATAATCGCAGAATTCCTTGGGTTTAAACTGCTATTTTTGATATTGGGTTTGATTACTATTATTCCATGTGCAGTTGCATGGAATTTGCCTCAATTTAATTCGTTAAATACCGCTAGTACTAAAGACCACTATAAAGGCGCTTAAATCCTCGGGAGTAAACATAAATATCCTATTAATTGGTAATTTCATGCCCGGCTGAGGGGGAATTTAATGAAATTATCTTCAGAAGATGAAAAAAACAATCAATCGAATTTAATAAAGGTGAATAAAAATACAAGTCAAGAAGTAATGTGGATTATACATGAAAGGTATAAAACCTATAAAATTCAGAATAAAAATGGTTTCTTTGTTTTAACTGTTATAAAAAAGAAAGGTTGTCTGACGTTCTTTTTCCCAACTTTAGGGGATGCAAAAGAATTCGCGAAATTTAAATTCAATGTCAAAGGCTCGTTTAAAAGGATAAAAGAATAATAATGAATCAACTCCTCGCTATATAATATAGATCACTCACCCTTTTTTATTAGGAAAGCATGTTGCGAAAATATCTTGTGACATGCTTTTTTTATTTTATTTAGAACGAATAAAGTTTTTATTTTCCCCTAAAACGTATTATGCATCTAGTATTCAGTTCCTTTAATTCTAAATTTATGGCACCCGTACCAGATCAACCTTTATATTTAGGAAAAATATAATAGTTGTAGATTAATGTCCTCGCTGTTGATTAATCTAGGGAATTCTTGGTCAAAAGATCTTAATCTATACTCACAACTAATATTAATATATTAATAAGACTAATTAGTCCGAATAGTGTTATATTAAAATAGTTGATAGTAGCTCACCCCCCTTTAAGTTAAGTAGCCCCTTGATCAAGAGGCTGCTTAACTTAAAGGGGTTTGCTTGCAATAATAAGTAATGCTTTAGGGGCCATTGCTCAATTCAAAGATAGGAAAGGAATGGAATGGATATCTTTTTCCGCTAAGAGTCCACAAGCGTTCCTAATAAAATTGATATTTAGAATATCTATCGTAGTAATACTGATTAATAATAAGCTAGGAGGATTTGCTTAATGACTGAAGAATTAAATCTGGAAAAATTTAATGATGAAGATATTGATGAATTAATAAAATTGTCTACGTCTGTGGGTTGGGATTACGATAGTTATGAAATTGAAACTATACTATCATCTGGAGCTATTTTTGGCTTCAAAAATCCTGCAGGGAAAATAGTATCTAGTGCAGCTATAATTCCATACAATAACGAGATTGCTTCGATTGGTATGGTTATAGTCCATAAAAATTTCAGAAATATGGGATTAGGAAGAAAGACAACACAAAAATGTATAGAATTTGTCTCTAGTGATCTTCCTATTATGTTAATTTCAACTGATGAAGGTAAGTATTTATATGAAAGATTAGGTTTCGAAACTAAGGATTCTATCTCAAAATATTTGTGTTCTAAATACGAAAGTGCTCGTCAAGTGAAATATAATGATCTAATAATAGAAGATTTTAAAAGGAATCACTTTAATAAAATACTTGATTTAGATGAAGGTGCTTATGGAGTAAGAAGGGAAACCTTTTTAAGTGCTAGAATTAAGCAATGCACACAGTGTAAAGTGGTAAAAGACATTAATAATAAGATTATAGGATTTGGAATTTCTGTCCAAGGTCCCGTTAATTTGACATTAGGTCCTATTGTAGCTCCCGATAATGAGACAGCGAAAGCTCTTATAGACAATTTAGCTTATAACCATAAAGGGTATTTAAGGATTGATATAACATCTCGGAATGACTGTCTCACTAATTTTTTAAAAAAGCGTGGATTTGAGAATGTTAGTAACCCTCCAGTTATGATCATAAACTCTGATAGGATGCCAGAAAGAAACAATACATTATGGGCGATATCTGCTCAAGTTTTTGGATAAGTAATTCACTTTAAAACCTCCGCATGATGTAGCAACTGTACCATCATGTAGAGGTTTTAATTCTTTTAAAAGGACTTCAGCTTTCAAACTTTAAATCTGGAATGTAGGGGCTCCATGACAATATGTATCCCTTCTCTAACATGGTGATATTGCTAATATAAGCTGATTCTTCCTATTTATTTAGGATATATTTTAAATGGAATTCCTTTGGAATCATGAATATCTTTGTGGCGCTACTTGCCGGATTAATTATTTTCCCTGGAGTGTTTACGTTCGGGCTTGAGCCAAGTGAAGGGCCGCAGCTAATCTTTGGTGTTCTGCCAGCAGTCTTTGAGCAACAGGAGGCCCCGCCATGCT
Organism: Alkalihalophilus sp. As8PL; assembly: GCF_040939795.1. GTDB lineage: Bacteria > Bacillota > Bacilli > Bacillales > Bacillaceae_D > Alkalihalophilus > Alkalihalophilus lindianensis. Next base: position 134,390 of record NZ_CP162550.1, on the reverse strand, counting down.
AACCATTGCGGGGGTCACTCGTTCCATATAGTTCATTCAAATAGTGAAAGTCACACTTTATTAATAACCAGAATCCTCTGAAGTGAAATTTTCTAACATTGTATGATCCATTCGTTGAAGCGGCTTTTCAGCTGGGCCTTCAATCACTTCTCCTTTATAAGAGAAGCGAGAACCATGACACGGACAATCCCACGTGCGATCCCCGTGATTCCAATTCACTTCACAGCCTATGTGAGTACAGGTCGTGTCAACAATATGAAGATTTCCATCTGGGTCCTTATAAGCACCTCTGCGCTGTCCATTGACAAAAATAGCAGCACCCTCATCCTTAGCAAGGTCCTTCACATTTTTCTCGGGAATTTCCAACTTTCCTTTGATTAAATGTTTTACCACATCCGCATTTTCAACGAAGAATTTCTTTAAGCTAGGGTCCGCATAAAAGCGCGAAGGAGAATACAAGTCCTTATATGGATTACATGTCTTCATCACAAGATCTCGAAGAAGCTTAGCTGCTGCAGTTCCATTCGTCATTCCCCATTTACGGTACCCCGTAGCAATTAAGATCGAGGGATGATCAGCGGTTATGGGTCCGATGTAAGGGATTTTATCTAGAGTGGTTAAATCCTGAGTCGACCACCGATTAACCACTTTTTCATATTGAAGAACTTCTCTACCAAATGCCTCTAAAGCTGTGTAATGAGCAAGGGTATCTTTTCCTTGGCCTGTTTTGTGGCTTTCGCCGCTCACAATTACTAAAGACTCACCATTTTCTTTAATAGAGCGGAGAGAACGGCTTGGTTGATCTACGCTAAGATACATGCCATCCGGATACACCATTTTCGTTTTAACAGCTAGTACATATGAACGATCTGCATACATACGAGTTGAATAAAGGCCAGTCCCTTCATAAAACGGGAAATGAGAACAAGACAGAACATGCTTAGCTTCTACGCGCTTTTCATTACGAGTGAGGACAACAGCCCCTTGATCTTTTTCTTCAATATTCACAGCAATCGTCTCTTCGTAAATCTGTCCACCTTTTTTCTTAAATTCTTCTAAGAGAACTTTAAGGTATTTCAGCGGATGAAATTGAGCTTGGTCTTTCATAGAAAGGACCTTTTTCACTTTAATATTAAAAGGGATCTCATTACTCAATTCCCCATCAATTTTAAGTTTGATATAAGCCTTATATTCCTTTTCAAGCTTTTCAGCATATTCGTCCGTTGTCGCATAAAGATAAGCATTTTGCTTTTTGAAGTCACAATCAATTGAATGCTTATTGACCGTCTCCTCAATAAACGTTAACGCTTCGCTGTTTGCTTCATAATATAATCTCGCTTTATTTCTACCAATATGATTAATAAATTCATCATAGATCATATCGTGCTGTGCTGTTATTTTAGCTGTGGTATGACCTGTTGTTCCATTTAAAACTCTTCCGGCATCTAATAAAGCAACTTTCAAGCCATCATTAGCGAGGAGATAAGCTGTTGTGATGCCTGTAATTCCGCCACCGACGATGGCAACATCTACTTTCAAATCTTCATTTAAAGGAGAAAAGGCAGGCAGCTCCACACTATGAAGCCAGTAGGATTCAGGGTAATGAGGGAGATTTCCATTTTCTGCATTCATTTGAGTCATTCCTCCATCTATTATCATATAAATGAATTTATTTCCATTTGGTTGATGGAATATACAGCTAAAGATAATACGATGTAATTCAGCATAAGAAATAGCCCTCATAAAAAGAGGGCTCGGTATGAGAGATTGATCAGAACGGTTCGTTTAATGTTTTAGAAGCAAGGTCTACTATGGGGGTGTCCTATTAATCATAGTAACAATTTCATTGAAAGCTTCTTTCTCATTATTTATCTCCGTTGGATTTGGAGTTAGTGGGTGGATATTATTTTTTACCATTCAAGATTTTCTTATAAGGAAGGCATCACTATACTTGTAATTTAATAATTGGATAGATTCAATGCACTTCATGTTACTAACGGGCAGTTTTGTGGAAGGAGAAAAACGTCATTTTTTAATACGTAGTAGACGGAAACTACGCATTAAACATGCGGTAATTACCTCGATGGTGAGATCATTAGCTATTTAGTTTGTAAATGTCAACAACGTTTTGAAATTCCCTCTTTTCAACGGTTCTAAATTCCCTGTTTTCACCGCTAAACTAGTGCTGGCTTGATACCGGCCTTTTGCTTCTCTCGAAGCCTATAAGAATCTCCTTTAATATTAAAAGTGGTCGCATGATGGAGGAGACGATCTAAAATTGCCGTGGCTAATACTTCATCTCCAAAGATTTTCCCCCATTCGATAAACGACTTATTAGAGGTAATAATAAGAGCACCTTTTTGATCATATCGTTTAGAAATAACCTGAAATAAAACATTGGCACTAAGTTCATCAAATGGGAAGTAACCCAACTCATCAATAATTAAAATGTCAGGCCGACTCCAACGCTTTATTATGCGGTTGAGGAGGCCAGCCTTTTCTGCTTTCTTACACTCATTTATAAAATCATCTGCCCTCAAAAAAGCTGCGGAATATCCCTTTACAATGGCTTCCATTGTTAAAGCAATGGACAAGTGGGTCTTCCCAACCCCTGGTGGGCCAAGCAGTAATACATTTTCCCCATTATCAATAAACCGACAAGTGAGAACTTCTTTGACTCTCTTCTCACTAATACTTGGCTGAAATGAAAAATCGAAATCATGAATCGTTTTTTGATATGGGAGTTTAGCTTTTTTTATTCGGTTTTCCAAAGCTACAGATTCTCTTTTTTCAATTTCATTTAATAGGATCGTGTCAAGAAAGTCGGAATATGGTACATTATCTTTAGATGCATCTTCAAGCAGACCATAAATTTGGTTAGCCGTGTGGTGCCATCCTAATTTCTCTAGTCGTTCAATTAGAAGTTGAGTAGACATCATGTTTCACTCCCTTCTAATTGTTCATACACCTGAAGGGAACGATGTTCCACTTCAAGCACATCGGGCTGATGGAGACGGGTCGCCAAACCATTTTCGTTCTCTTTCAGCCCTTTATAATGCTCTAAATTGAGATGAGCTTCTGTCTTACCCGTTAGAATAGGGTGTTTCGCAATACACTCGAAATTATCATAAATTTCTAAATGATGATCGAGTGTTTCTTTCACTTTTACGTTCTGCCCAACAAAGCGGAAGGGAACCGAATAACGCTTGCCCCTATAAGAAATAAATGAATCTCTACTAACCTCCCGCATTTCCCACTTTGCTACAGGGAAAGCAGCCTTCTTATGACTAGATTGCAAATACTTTTCTTCGACCTCGAATCGTTTAAGTGGTGATTCACTTGTCGTGGCATTTGGCTTTAAATTAGCGGTCTTATCCAACCATTTACGTACATCTTCATTAAGAGCTTGAAGTGTGGGCTCATGTTTACGCTGCATAAAATTTTTCTTTAAATAACCAACGACATTTTCTACTTTCCCTTTCGTTTGCGGTCGGTTAGGTTTACATGCCTTCGGCACCACCCCGTAGTATGCTAAAAAGTCCTCAAACTTCTGGTTAAAACGAATCTCTACTGGTGAATGTTTAATAACCGCTGTTTTCATATTGTCATCAAGTATTTGTTGAGGGACTCCATTAAAGTAAGCAAAAGCGTTCATATGGCATTTCATTAAAGTTTCTAAGTCCATACTCGCTGTGAATTCTATGTACTTCAAACGAGAATATCCTAGCACCATGACAAAGGCGTAAACCTCTTTTTCTAGCCCATCGACAAGGTGTTTCCCCACATAGCCCCAGTCCATTTGAGCTTGTTTACCAGGAGGTGTTTCAAACCGTAAGGTTGCTTGCTTCTTGGGATTTTCACGATGTGGCTTTACACTTTACAAATTCTCGTAGAATCGTCATTTTCCCCTCGTAGCCTAAAGCTTGAATCTCCTCAAAGAGGACTTCACAGTTTGTAGTTCCTTCTTTTAAACGCTCTAATATATACTCCTTAAAAGGATCTAATTTACTAGGCCTCTTCTTATTTGCCTTCTTTTTAGGTAAATGATCTTCTCTAGTGTATTTACGGATGGTTTTGGGATCAAAGCCTGTCTTTTCAGCTATAGCTTTGATCGTCCACCCTTTTTGAAATAGCTCTCTTATCATAAAAAATCCCCCAATCTTGACCATCGTTTCGCCACTCCATCATCATGTAGTTTTGAAACCATTGTCCGTTATTTTAAGGGAATTTTAAACCGTTATTATTAGGGATTTTATCACCGTTGTTTACAGTAAAGTAGTTAAAGTGCTTATAGTGTTTAATGGTACGATTTCTAGAGCTTCTGTTCGTTTGTAAACCATAAATAATTTAACCCTATTTTTAGAATGGTCAATCATAAACATAATATTTAGAGTTGTAAATTAGGAATAGAGTGAATATAATGTTATTAAAGTTGCCCTAAGGAAAAATAAATTCGTTAGCACAAGTTTATTTTACAGACGCAAATACATAAGATAATTTATTAGAGGAGTTCCCGTAGAACCTTTTATTTTTTCAGGAAAAGTTGCCTTAGGGAAATTTTATGACCTCTATGCAAGTCATTAAACATCTAAAGGGAGTGGAAAGTGTTGGACGACACATTATTAATTCAGAATTTACATGTTTCCTATCACGGAAATGAAGCGTTAAGAAATATATCATTCTCCACAAAAAAAGGGCAAATTGTTGGAATCATCGGTCCAAATGGGGCGGGAAAGTCAACTTTATTAAAATCAATGTTGAATTTGATCCCAAAAGATAAGGGTGAAATAAACATAGAAGGTAAATCGATTAAGGAAATGCGGGAGAAAATTGCCTATGTCCCTCAACGTAGCACTATTGACTGGGACTTCCCTATTACAGTGATTGATACAGTCTTAATCGGGACATATCCAAAACTTGGCTTGTTTAAACGACCAAAGAAAAGAGAAAGAGAACGGGCCTATGAATGTTTAAAAAAAGTTGGGATGAAAGAGTATAGTCAGCGTCAAATTGGGGAATTGTCAGGTGGGCAACAGCAACGAGTATTCGTTGCTAGGGCGTTAGCTCAAAAGCCGGAATTGTTTTTTCTTGATGAACCGTTTGTCGGGATCGATGTAACAAGTGAGGAAACCATTATTAACATTTTGCGTGAACAGCGAGATGAAGGAAAAACCGTTTTCATTGTCCATCATGATTTAAGTAAAGCAGGGGCGTATTTTGATGAGTTGTTGTTGCTAAATAAGGAACTAGTCAAATATGGATCAGTACACGAGGTATGTCGACCAGAGATAATTTCGAAAGCCTACCATGGACAATTATCCTTTTTAGAGGAAATGGGGATGACACTATCATGAGTATAATTACTTTCTATGAGTCAATATTACAATATGAGTTTTTACAAAGAGCATTAATTACGTCAGTTCTAGTAGGGATTGTTTGTGGAGTCATCGGTTGTTTTATCATTTTAAGAGGGATGTCCTTAATGGGAGATGCAATTTCACATGCAGTCCTTCCAGGGGTTGCGATTTCTTATATGCTAGGAATCAATATTTTTTATGGTGCTGTAGTGACTGGTTTACTTACAGCGATTGCCATTGGCTATATTAGTCAAAATAGCCGGATTAAAGATGATACATCGATAGGAATCATGTTTACTGCTGCTTTTGCAGTGGGTATTATCGTCATTACCCTCATACAAAGTAGTACAGATTTATACCATATCTTATTTGGAAATGTTTTGGCTGTACCCACTTCTGAAATGTGGATGACCTTAATTGTTACAGTCATAGTGCTACTTTCTGTCTACCTCTTTTTTAAGGAGTTACTAGTTACGACCTTCGATCCTACGATGTCAGCAGCTTATGGCTTACCTAATAAAATTATACATTATCTGTTAATGGCCCTTTTAACAATGTCTACAGTTGCTTCATTACAAACAGTAGGGATTGTATTAGTTGTAGCAATGTTAATAACACCCGCAGCAACTGCTTACCTCTTGACGAATAACTTGGGACTTATGGTTTTTCTAGCAGCAGTTTTTGGCGTTGTTGCTTCAATAATTGGTCTGTATTTTAGCTTTACGTATAATTTAGCTTCTGGACCAACGATCGTCGTTGTAGCAAGCACATTGTTTGCCGTGGCATTTTTCTTATCACCGAAGCAAGGGGTGTTATGGCGTTCTATACGTGCTCGAAAAAAGAGAGCACTGGTAGTACAATCAGATAGCTAAAATAATCATCGTAAAAGGGAGAGGAAATATGAGAAAATTATTGTTTATTACTACTATTCTTACACTGTTTTTACTTGGGGCATGTGGAAGTAAACCAACTGGCCAAGAAGAGGGTGCGAGTGAAAAATTGAAGGTCGTCACGACTTATTCCATCATTTATGATATTACAAAGAATGTCGGAGGAGGTGCCGTAGAAATTTATAATTTAACACCAATTGGCGCAGACCCACACGAATACGATCCTCTTCCAGAGGATGTTAAGAAAACAACTGATGCAGATGTTGTCTTTTATAATGGGTTAAACTTAGAAGAAGGAAACGGATGGTTCAAGAAGTTAATTGAAGTTGCCGGAAAAGGTGATGAGGAAGCACCCGTTTACCTAGTGAGTAAAGGAGTGGAGCCAATTCTTTTAGAATCTCAAGGGTTAGAAGAAGAAAATGATCCACATGCTTGGCTCGATTTACGTAATGGAATTAAATATACTAAAAATATACGTGATGCATTAATTAAAGAAGACCCCGAGAATGAGAATATCTATGTAGAAAATGCTGATCAATATATACTAGAGCTAACCGAGCTGCATGAAAAAGCGATTGAGAGAATTGCAACTATCGATGAAAATAAGCGATTTTTAATTACAAGTGAAGGGGCTTTTAAGTATTTTGGTGAGGCCTATGGCATAGAGACCGGATATATTTGGGAGATTAATTCTGAAAATCAAGGTTCTCCTCAACAAATGCGTGATGTAATAGATCTAGTCCGAGATAAAGGGATTACATCTCTTTTTGTTGAAACAAGTGTAGATCGTCGTACCATGGAAACTTTATCACAAGAAACGGGTGTACCAATTGTAGGCACTGTTTATACAGATTCCCTTGGAAAAGAAGGAACAGATGGGGATACTTATTTAAAAATGATGGAGTCAAACATTAATGTGATTATAGAAGGTTTAAATAAGTGATGATGTTTTAGTGAAAACACATTATCCATTAACAAAGGAAATGTGCGGGCTGTTGAGAAATTTTCTCAACAGCTTGTTTTTTTGTTTCCTATTCCGATTATTCAGTGTACTTAGTAGAATATAGGTGAATAATCGTGAGGAGATTGATCCACATTTAAGGCCTATTCTTTAAAAAACAATTAGAATTAGAATGGGAAGTCATTGATTTATCCGACTACAAAGCGTGAAGGATCTCGCCAATATATTCAAACGCTGAACTTGTAAAAGTTGTCCTCTGCTTTCCCAATGCACAACATCTAAAAATTATAAAAAAGTGATTACACGAATTGTTTGGGAGGTAGCAAGGAAGAAATTAGAGAAAACCGTCTATCACTGCATTGCACTATTTATTTATATTATACGCCTTATAATCAGTGATAAAGTTACGTAATTTGTCAACCATATGTAAACTAAAGTAGTTTAAAATAAAACGATAGCTAAACTAAATTTCAATAAGTTTTTTAGAGTTAAGGAGTGACATGGTTTGGGTAAATCTTTTAATATAGGAATGAAAAGTATCGTATTAATAACCGTAGGTATTATTGCTTTAGTAGTGGCTTTCATTTTTATAACAGAAAATCAAATTCAAGTAGAGAATGGGGATATAACATTTGATATTTCTCCACCTATAGACAACCAACCGACGATGGGTGAAGCCAGCGCGCCTGTCACTATTGTTGAATTTGGTGATTACAAATGTCCGGCCTGCAAATCTTGGAATGAAACTGTATTTCCAAAAATTGAAGAAGAATATATTTCTTCTGGTAAGGTGAAATTCTCATATATTAATACATTATTTCATGGCGAAGAGTCTGCTTTAGCAGCTATGGCTAGTGAATCTGTCTGGAATCAGGATAAAGATGCTTTTTGGGATTTTCATAAGGAAATTTTTATTCATCAGCCTGAAGCGCAAAGGCATGATGATGTGTGGGTAACTCCAGAAAAGTTAATAGATATCGCAGTTTCTGTTGGGAATGAGATTGATTTGGAGACATTAGCTGAGGATATGATAAAGCAGACGTATAAGGAAGATGTATTAAAAGATCAAGAACTCGTTGAGCAATATCAAGTCTCATTAACGCCTAGTATTGTTATTAATGGTACGATGGTTGAAGATCCGTTTGATTATGAGCATATAGTGAGCCTTATCGAAAAGGAATTGGAGTCTAACTAATGGATAAGGAAATTAGTATACAAAACCTCTTGTTATATATAGCCTGGCTGATCGCAGTGATGGCAACGTTAGGTAGTTTGTATTTCAGTGAAATTCGCTTGTTTGTTCCCTGTGAGCTTTGCTGGTATCAGAGGATTGTCATGTACCCATTGAGTATTTTGCTGGGAATAGCGGCTTACTATAATGATTTGAAAATAAAACGATATGTGCTCCCAATCGCTATTATGGGTGGAGTCATTTCACTCTATCATTATCTTATTCAAAAAATACCATCATTTGGTTCGATAAAGCCGTGTGCTGAGGGAGTTCCTTGTAATGTTCAGTATATAAATTGGCTGGGATTTATAACCATTCCTTTTCTAGCGCTAACTGCATTTACCATTATTTCAGTTCTTTTATTACTTATAAAAACGAATAAGAAGTAGAAAAGCTTATTTAATGCAAGGTTTTATCAAGCTGATAGACGTAGAGTTTTTTGATCGTCCCATAAGTTACTCAAAAATAAAGAACACACCCATTAGAACTGGGTGTGTTCTTTCAGTTTAGTAAATAGTTACTCTAAATTAATTGTATTTAGACTTAGAAACTAAATGGAACAAATTTTGCTAAATAAGCAGCAAGAAGTCGGAATTGTCCAGTTTAAAAGTAAAATGCCTAATAAAATCATGATTAATCCGCTAATTTTTTGTATAGCCGGTAGTATGTGGTTGAACTTTTTAATATTAAGTAAGGATTTTGACCATAACAAAGCAACCAAAATGGTTACCTCCATTTATGAACACTTCTAATGTTATGAGTATAATTAATGGCTCGAATGATCACTTTTTTTATTGTTATGCTCTTTATTTCCTATTTCTAAATTAACCGTATCTGGGTTAGATATAATTGCATCGACATCAACGTCTCCAACTATAACCATTTCTTTTTCCATACGATGCATATTACAAGCCGTTATATGATAGTAAATGTAGTAAACTCCATCTTCCTCAAAAGTCCAGTCAAGTTGGTAAACACCAGGTTCTGCTTTCTGTGCTTCTATTAAGTGATGATATTCCTTATTACCATGTTCCCAAATTTCAAATTCAACTTGATTCGCAGTTTCAACAGGTAACCCTTCATGGGTGATGGTAGTACTAAAGTTCACTTCTTCATTTGGTTTAGGTTCACTTAGATCGTAACCAGAATCTATTTCGATTGGCACAAGTGTATTGGAGCAATCACTAGTTTTTTCCTCAGTAGAGCATGCAGATAAAACCACGAGAGATGCAATGGAAAGAAATAAAAAATTTTTAAACATGGTTATATCAACTCCTTTTCTTGTTATTTTAGTTTATGGACGGAATCCTTTGGGACGATGCTGCTTAAATAGTCAATAATGTCCTCTTCTGTCATGCCTCCAGTGATCCGCTGTGTTACAATCCCATTTTCATCAATCAAGAAGGTTGTTGGTAAAGGTCTAATTCCATAAAGATCAATGACACGTCTTTCAGAGTCCATAGGGATGGGGAAACTAAGGTTATGACGTTCGACAAAGCGTCTTACAACTAACTCTGGCTCACCAACGTCAACAGCTATTATTTCTACACCTAATTCTTTAAACCGTTCATACTGATTCTCCATGTAAGGCATTTCTTTTTCACAAGGAGGACAATAAGTGCCCCAAAAGTTTAAAAAAACTCCTTTGCCAAGGTAATTACTTAATTGAATTGTTTGACCGTTTAAGTCCGTTAGGACAAAATCAGGTGCTTCTTCCCCCACTTTAACCATACCAGTTTGATCACTAAAAAAGTTTTGATAAAACGTGTAGCCTAAGGCTGTAACTATTATTAATAAGATGGTAGATCTAATAAGAAGGCGGCGTTTTTGTTTCATTTTATAGCACTCCTCTTTATGTACTGTTTAAGTTAAACGCACCGTATTGAGCTACGATGCGTTTTTAACTTTTTAAGCTTCCGGCATTGGAGTCGGAGTAGGGGGGATCCCCATCTCACTGTAGGCTTCATCAATCATGTCACGAATCTCTATTAAAGAAGTTCCTTTTTCATATTCTTGTTTAGCCGCACGGGCTATATCGACACAAACTCCTCAGCCAAAGCCCATGGTATCGAGATTAACAATTCCATTTTCAACCTTTTCAACAAAGCAATGGGTATTACTTATATGACCATCTTCTTCATAACAACCACAGTAACAAGGCATATAATCCAAGACCTCTGGGTGGCTTACGGCGAATTGATACGCTTCTAAGATATCAGGATTGTCAGTAACCGACGTAACAACTGCCCAATCATCACTTCCAACCGTATATTCTAAAATTGGTTGTGCAAGTTTTTTATGTTCGTGTACAGGTTCAGTATTTTGTACACAACCAGTAATGAAGAGGACAGAGGCTAAAGTCACTACACCAAACGTTTTCATTTTCTACCTCCATCGTTAAAAGCTTGTCATGAAGCTTAAATAAATTGATAACACACTAAGGAAGCTCATAAAAAAGGCAAAGATTGCTGGCGCCTTCTTACGAAATGAATAAATTAATAATGCTAAAAATATAGCAGCAAGTAGCATAAATACAAAACTGAACGTGGTCAAGGAAAATTGAACTTGGCTTACGCCGGCAATGGTTCCTCCATAAAAAAACTGAAATAGAGCTGAGACTCCATTTGTTTTAATGGTTGACTCAATCTCATGTGGAGGAGAACTTTGACCGAGAAAGGCTGTCGCTGAAAAAATAAAAAGTAACAATAAACTTTCTCCTCTAACCCATGGCTTTGGATTAAATTGAGGATTTTGATTTAATCTACATTTCATCCACATTCCGTTAAAAAAGGCAAAAACAAGAAGCGGAATAATGAATAAGTGTTTTATTAGCAGAGCTTGTCCATAATCTAATAGCCAGGAATTTGTATAATCTGTCAAATCTACGACGAGGCTCATCATATAAAAACCACTTATCATTGTGAGGATAAAACAGACAATTGCAAGTGGTGAATACCACTTTAAAAGAGCATTCCAATTTTTTGTGTCTTTTGAAAACCAACTAACGATAAAGAGGACTCCAATCCAGACACTTACTGCTGTAAAGTGTGTTGTATGAAAAGCAAAGCCACTCCATTCTGTTAATGATGCAGCGTGGCTCGCCCAGCCTACTGCTAGAATTAAGATAAATAAGAATACGAGGGCTAGGACAGCGTAAGATTTTTTTTGCTGAACGGGAAAGACAGAAATTAGCAAGTAATAAAAAATAGATAATATTAAAATCAGTGTCCATGCTCTACCTACTTCAAAATTGTTGATCACATTCGTTAACGTTAGTGACAATCCCACACCTTGATAAAGATACTCAACGATTTGAACGACAGGCATGGCGGAGAATAAAACAATTCCAAGAATAGATAGTTGCAACCAGCGCTTATGAATGCTAATGGTAGGTTTTTTTTCATTAGGAACGATAGCAATAATAAAGGTTCCTGCTAAGATGGCAAAAGATAAATATAACAACAGTTCACTAATCAAATAGATAATCATTGAATCTTTCCTTTTCTAATCACGTAAAAGAACGATACAATTGCAAGGATAGCTAAAATAACAGCAATTGTAGACATTATAGCTGGAGGATTTGCTCGTTCCATTTCCACTACGACTGGATCTTCCTCTATAGATTGCTCGTCTTTATTAATGATTTGATTTGATTCTTCATTACTGGTTTTTTCTTGTTCGCTTTCAACAGTGAATGAAATCTCTCCTTCGATTGGATGTCCGTCTGCCCCGATTATGTTCCATAGAATTTGATAATCTCCACCTTGTAGTTCCTGTGGAAACATTCCATATAACATATTATCTTCAACACTTATCCCTGTCACAGCTACTCCGTTACCAGATGGATTTATTACTTGAAACTGACTTCCCTGTTCGACCTTTGTATTAAATTCCAATACGATTTCTTCAGGTGATACGGTTAGCACTTCTCCTTCAGAGGGGGAGGAGCTAACTAAGCCTGTATGAGCAAAAGTTGAATTTGGAAATAGTAAAAAACAGATAATAAACAAGAGCAATGCTTTTTTCATTTAATCCCTCCATTCTGTAAACCCATTGTATTGTAGCAAGTAATCAAAAATAATTAAACACTCATTTGAATATAATATTGACAATTCTAAAAACGAAGCATAGACTATAATCAAATGATAATTTGAATGAAGGTGATGGTATGGGTCAAAAAGTAAAACAGGACCAGGATACATGTGAGATTTTTTGTTATGACGAAGAAAAGGTAAAGCGGATCTCATCTATTGTAGAAGCTGAGAACCTCGCTCCAGTTGCGAGTATTTTTAAGGCTTTATCAGATGAAACTAGATTGAAAATTGCTTATTCCTTATTACAAGAAGGCGAATTATGTGTCTGTGATGTCGCGAATATTATTGGTGCAACAATGGCGACGGTCTCTCATCATTTGCGCCACCTCCGTAATTTAGGAATTGCGAAAAGTCGAAAAGAAGGGAAACTGGTCTTTTACTCTTTAGACGATGAGCACGTTAAATTGCTTGTTCAAACAGCTGTTGTTCATGGGAAGGAGGTGGAAGTACGTGACTGAAGAAACGAAGGGAATAGAACCTGAAAAGTCGGTTTACCGTGTAAAGGGGTTTACTTGAGCAGGCTGTGCCACCACGTTCGAAAAGAACGTGAAACACCTGGATGGTGTTGTTGATGCTAAAGTAAACTTTGGGGCTTCGAAGGTGACCGTTTTTGGTGAAGCAACGATAAAAGATCTAGAAAAAGCTGGAGCCTTTGAAAGTTTAAAAGTGATTCCTGAAAATGACCAAGAAGGATTTGAAGAGAAAAAAGGACCGTTTGTTTTAAAATATTTAAACGTGATTACAGCTACTCTATTTGTGATTTTGGGGTACGTTTCACAATCCGTTTATGGGGAAGGTCATGTTTTCTCTGTTCTCTTATTTATGGCTTCAATTGTTATTGGAGGATTTTCGCTCTTTAAAGTGGGTTTCAAGAATTTATTGCGTTTGCAATTTGATATGAAAACATTGATGACGGTTGCGGTAATCGGTGCTGCAATTATTGGCGAGTGGACAGAGGGAGCGATTGTCGTTATTCTGTTTGCGATTAGTGAAGCTCTTGAACGTTTTTCTATGGATAAGGCGAGACAATCCATCCGGTCGTTAATGGACATTGCTCCCAAAGAAGCGCTAATTAGAAGAGACGGACAGGAAATGATGATTAAGGTTGACGAGATAGAAGTTGCCGATATCATGATTGTGAAACCTGGGCAAAAAATTGCGATGGATGGCGTTGTTCGAAAAGGCCACTCTGCGGTGAACCAGGCAGCAATAACTGGAGAGTCAGTCCCAGTTGAAAAAGCCGTAAATGATGATGTTTTTGCAGGAACGTTGAATGAAGAAGGGTTACTTGAAGTAGAGGTAACAAAGCACGTAAATGATACGACGATTGCTAAGATTATTCACCTTGTTGAGGAAGCGCAAGGGGAGCGTGCTCCGTCTCAAGCGTTTGTAGATAAATTTGCTAAATATTATACTCCAGCTATTATGGTGGTGGCAGCGCTTGTCGCTATTGTTCCGCCTTTATTGTTTCAAGCAAGTTGGGAGTTATGGGTGTACCAAGGCTTAGCGGTACTGGTTGTTGGTTGCCCTTGTGCACTCGTCATCTCCACACCCGTAGCGATTGTTACAGCCATTGGAAATGCTGCGAGAAATGGGATTTTAGTTAAAGGTGGAGTTTATCTAGAAGAGGCCGGTGCTTTAAAAGCAATAGCCTTTGATAAAACAGGTACTTTAACAAAAGGTAAACCAGTTGTCACAGATTTTATTCGTTATCAGGATCAGACAGGTGAAGAAGAATTATTATCTATCATTGCTGCTTTAGAGTATCGTTCTCAACATCCTCTTGCTTCTGCAATTATGACAAAGGCAGAACAAGAGAAGGTACCTTATATGGATATTGCCGTAGAGGAGTTTTCATCGATTACGGGTAAAGGAATTAAAGGGACCGTTAATCAAACCGAATTCTATATTGGAAGTCCTTCCTTATTTGATGAATTACTAAATGACGAACTACCATCTAAAGTAGAAGAGGACGTTCGAACACTCCAAGAACAAGGGAAAACCGCAATGATCGTTGGAACAAGTAGTGAAGTTCTTGCAATTATTGCCGTAGCGGATGAAGTAAGAGAAACGAGTCAGGAAGTTATCAAAAAACTGCATGACTTAGGGATTAAAAAAACGATCATGCTTACAGGTGATAATCAACGAACAGCTAAAGCGATAGGTGAACATGTAGGTGTAACCGATGTTCAGGCAGAATTGATGCCGGAAGATAAACTAGAATATATAAAACAATTACGCTCCGAGTATGGGAATGTCGCCATGGTAGGAGATGGAGTGAATGATGCTCCAGCACTAGCAGCTTCAACCGTCGGAATTGCAATGGGAGGCGCTGGCACAGATACCGCATTAGAAACCGCCGATGTTGCACTTATGGGTGATGACCTAACAAAGCTTCCTTATACAGTTAAGTTAAGTCGGAAAGCTTTGAATATTATTAAGCAAAACATTACCTTTTCATTAGGGATTAAATTAGTAGCGTTACTTCTAGTGATTCCAGGTTGGCTTACTCTTTGGATCGCCATTTTGGCGGATATGGGGGCAACCTTATTAGTTACATTAAATGGGTTAAGGCTGTTACGAGTAAAAGATAAATAATACAATTAAGAGAGATAAGGAAGATTCCTTATCTCTCTTTTAGAGAGGAGACCATTGAAATGGTTTATGATGTTCTTGTCATTGGTGGAGGGCAAGCAGGTTTAGCTGTTGGGTATTATCTAAAAAAAGAACAATTACAATTTTTGATTATAGATGAACAAGAAAGAACAGGTGATTCTTGGCGTAACCGCTTTGACTCATTATTCCTATTTACACCAAGACGGTATAGTGCTTTACCAGGACTTGCATTAAATGGTGATCCAAATGGATATCCTACAAAAGATGAAATAGCTGATTATTTACAGGACTATGCAGACCAATTTCGATTACCTATTTCTCACAATGTTAAGATCGAGAGACTAATGAAAAAGGAATCTATTTTTATAGTAACGATGTCAAATGGGAAAACTTATCAAGCAAAACAAGTGATTATCGCTACTGGAGCTTTTCATACACCGTTTACACCTAGTATAAGTCACTTCGTACATCCTCATATAGTCCAGCTACATGCAGTAGATTATAAAAACCCAAAACAAATAACAACAGGTGAAGTTCTTATTGTTGGAGCTGGAAACACAGGAGTCCAAATAGCAGCTGAGCTTTCAAATAAATGCCAAGTCACCCTTTCGTCTAGTAAGAAAATGAGGCTTCTCCCTCAACAGCTGTTTGGTAAAAGTATATTTTGGTGGTTTGAGTTAATCGGGATTTATAAGGTTAAGTCTGATACTTTGATTGGTGAACTTCTAAAAAAAAATGATCCTATAATAGGTGGGAATTTTAAACAATTAAGAAAAAAGGTAATCATCGCGAAAAGGTTAATTGATTTTAAGGGAAATACAGCAAGCTTTATTAATGGAAAACAAGCTAATTTCGATACAATTATATGGGCTACTGGTTATCAAAACGATTATTCGTGGGTGAAGGTTGATGAAGTAATTAGCAATCAAAGTAAACCTATACACCAAAGGGGGCTCACATCAGTTAAAGGATTATATTTTATAGGATTAAGCTGGCAAACTAAGCGTGGTTCAGCCCTTTTACAAGGAGTAGGGGAAGATGCTCAGTACATAGTGAAAAAGTTAAAAGAGGTAATGATGTTGAAAGAGGAATAATACTGAATCTAAAAACAAGTAGGGTGAGTTTATGAAAATTTTAAATAGAAAATTAATTGCTGTTATTATTGTTACCTTAATTATTTTTGGGTTAGTGCATTGGTTTATTAAATAATTGAACATTTTTTAATGAAGGGAAAAGGGCAAAGTTAAGCTAATTTCTCTATAGGGTTTTGATCAAAGAAAAGGAAATAACCCTCCAAAGGAGGGTTATTTAATGTATTGGAGGAAATCTTTTAATTGTCCATTCTTGTATAATTCAATGTGAAGGTGAACACCAGTTGAATTACCCGTTTCACCCATTACGCCAATTTGTGTTCCTTTTGAGACCGTTTGACCTGTTTGAACGGAAAGGGGCTTCATATGAGAATAGGTTGTTTTATACCCATTGTTATGTGTAATCTTGACCTTATTTCCATAGCCTCCTGACCAACCTGCAAAAGTAACCGTCCCATTGTCAGCAGCTAAAATATCGAGTCTACTTGGTCTTGCAATATCTTTCCCTTTATGCATTCTTCCCCATCGTTGTCCCATTTTACTAGAAACGTAGCCCCCAACTGTCGGCTAGGTAAATTGACCCGTGCCGCGTGAAGGAATAACCTTTGTCCCTTTAATAATAATTTCTGGTATGGGTTCTTCTACAATCGTTTCATCGATTATTTCTTCTTTAACAACAGATCGATTCTTTTTTGTGAGTTGATAAAGAAGACCTTTCTTTCCGTTCTTTCCTTGTTGTTTTATCTTGCTGTCACCTTTATACATCGTATCGTCTTCAACGATATTTGTTTCGAATTCAATCTCTTCAGCTTTATTGAGTTGTTCTTTTACTATGATGTCTGTCAATGGTTGATAGTCTGTTACCATAAGTGGTTGTCCAATTTGAAGGACGTGATCATTTTTATATTCCGGGTTTAGTTTGAGCAACTCATCAATAGTCAATTGATATTTTGGGGCAATTGTACTTAGTGCATCACCTTGTTGAATAAGATACTCTTTTTCCTGTAAACTTCCTTTAATGATATAGTTTACGGCTTCATCAACTGAAAGAATATCGTCTGGACTAACTTGACCAGAAGTAATAGTTGGTTGTGTTGAATAAGAAACATCTAGAACCTGTTTTTTGTTGTCACTATTTTGCTCGCTGTTAGTCAGTGCATTAAGATCTTCGCTTGACACAAACCGCAATTTCAATTGGTTTAGCGTTTCTTCTGCATCTTCTTTTTCTTTTAAATATAAAAATTGATCCTCAAGTTCAAGCTTACTAGCTACCGCTTCAATCGTTACATTTTCATTAATCCAATTTAAAATTTGCTCATCAGAAGTATCTGAAAAAAATGTGTGTTCTGGGATATATGTAATATTTTTTGAAGTGGTCAACTCTGAATCTTTGTAGGTCTTGTCTAAGCTATCCATTTTAGCTAGAATCAGATCATTTATGAGTTCTTTATTACTTATTGTTCCGATGCGTTTGTCATCTATGAGTACATGATAAATAACTGATATGTCATCATGATTATCAGCGGCTAAAACAGATAAAGGAATGACAGTAGTAAATAAAATAATGATTAGTGTTCTAAGAAAAAATAGATCTAATGATTTAAACATAAAAATAACTTCTATATTCTTGTAAATAGTTGTAAATTTCAAATCTTTGTTAGTGATAGGTTAAGTGACTAATAGATCACAGCATAAAAACGCTAATAAACGACAAGATGTAACATGATTGAAAGAGTATGTTACTTTATGTAATTAAAGAAAAGGTACCAAAATCGATTGATAAAACGCATTCAAGAAGATTTAATAAGTTACAGAAGCTTGACCCAGCTTTAGAATCTATTTTAATAGTTGACTGTTCTATATAATGTCACTTTCTAGTGAGAGAGTTGAAGATTGTATATAGTATACTAACTTAAACGCTCAACTAGGAAGGTGGAATTATGAGGATATCGAATAAAACATTGTTTATAGTAATCGTTTCTATTTTGGCTCTTTATGGCTTTGGTTATTGGATAATTGGTTCTTATATTACAACATAAGTAATGCCACCTCCTTTTTGCAGGTGGCATTAGACATTAATTATAGTCTTAATGGTCTTAATATACATATACATTGTGAATTTTATTTTATAAAAGTAGTTGGAATAATAAACTTACTCCTATTCCTATAGTTGTATATGTTATAGACTGTTTGATTGGTAAGTCGTCCATTCTATTAATAATAAATTCTTTTATGCTTGTACTAGCAATTAACCCAATGGATATTCCCATTAGTATAGTATTCAATCTGATTGAAAAAAGATTAAATTGACCTAACATCATAAAACCAATAAAGATTATAGAACAAACGAAAAAATATAAATAAAGCTTAAATATCTTTTTACCTTTTGCAACCATAACTAAAGTTAACGCAAATCCCTCAGGAATGTGATGGAGAATGGTTGCTGTTATAAAAGCTGATGTAAGGATTGAATCGTGTATAACTGTTCCGATTGTGATACTAATCGGTATTGTGTGAATGAACATGGCAAGAGCTAATAAATGAACAGAATTATTTTGTTTTGGACTTGAATTTTCAAGAAGTTGATGAATGATCAAAAAAATAATATAACCCAATATGAGTCCAAGCATTAACCCGACGTGTTCGTACTCTTTGAATGAAGAGGGAAGTATATCAATAAATAACAAACTGACAAGGAATCCGCCACATATTAGGAATATTCCGGAATTTTGTATTTTTAATAACCTAGAAAACATTAATGCCAAAGCAGTTCCTAAACTCACACTTAAAAATAGAAATCCCCCAATTATGATCGCTGTTATACCCACTCTGTTTCCTCCCTATTATATTAGAAGTAAACCTTATTTGGTTATATGGCTAACTATAAAAAGATATGCAAGAATTCTAAGGTGATAAATTGGTCAAGTAATGAATAATGTAAAGTGTCAGCAAAAGAGTGTACTAGGATGGATTTAAATAATTTTTTGGCTAGGGGTGAAGAGAGCTATTGATTACAGCTGCTCTTTTGGTACTATTAGGCTACGTTTCACAATCCATTTACGGCGAAGGTCATGTTCTCTCGGTTCTGTTATTTGTAGCTTCACCTACACAAAAGCAATCCATAGCCTACATTTTAGTTTGCAATAAACAATCTAGCTCGGTAGACCCACATAAGTTTATTCCTTAACAATACGGAAATAAAAAAAGACGTTTGTGTAAAGATAACTACACAAACGTCTTTTCCTTTAAATATTTTGGTCTTCAAACCGCCTCATATCATCAGTTTCAATTTGTATCGTACTGTGATCGATATCAAGCGTTTCTCGTACATATTGATTAGCTTGGATAAGAGCGTCTTGTTGATTAATATATTGAGGATTAATAATAAGGTGCACGGTTAAACTATCAATTCCAGATGTAATGGTCCAAACGTGCAAATCATGGACATTTTCAACACCTTTCATTTGTAGTAAATCTTGTTTGATTTGTTCGATATCAATATGATCTGGAGTGCCTTCTAATAATACATGAACAGTGTCTTTAAGTAGTCGGAATGCTGAGAAAGCAATCATGAGTGAAATAAGAATACTTAGAATAGGGTCTGCGATGTTCCAGTCAGTAAAGTAAATGATAAAAGCAGCTACAATGGCTGCCACTGAACCTAATGTGTCACTCAATACATGTAAATAAGCTCCTCGCATATTTAAATTGTTCTTAACATCTCCTCGAGTTAAAGCGAACATAGCACCAATATTTGCGATGAGGCCGATGGTGGCGATAATCATCATGGCACCGCCCATAACATCTTGAGGTGAAATGATACGATCAATCGCTTCTTTAACAACAAAGAAAGCAATAGCTAACAAGGCTAAGCTGTTTAGCAGAGAAGACAGTACTTCGTAACGATGATTACCAAAAGTTCGTCTTTTCGTGGCTGCTTTTGCTGCAAGGATGATAGCAATCAAGCTAATAAATAAATTAGAGAAATCATTAAACATATGGACTGCATCGGCTAATAGTGCCAAACTTCCTGTCCAAAGTCCTCCTAAAAATTGAATGAACATCCAACTTCCTATAATGATCATTGCTATAATAAGGTTTTTTTTGTTGGCCTGACCAGTAGAAGAATGGTGATGTCCCATAGTTCCAACCTCCTTAAAAACATTATATGAACATATATTCATATAATGTTTTTATCATAAATACTTTACTTTTGAACACTCTACTTCAAAAATTCATTTTTTCTTTTAATAATGAGAAGAGTGTTGAATCGTTTTTTCAAGTATATTAATAACGTGTTCATCTTCTGGAGAATAATACATAGAAGTACCGACTCTGCTAGATTTTACCAACCTTAAGTTTTTAAGAAATCTTAATTAATGTGATACGGTGGATTGGCCTAGGGAATTGTTGTATGTAATAAACAATTTTATCTCTCCACGTTTTTTACACATTTATACTATATGTTAGTTTGAGATGATAATAAAGGAGATATAGTGATGAGAGCTAGAAAAAATATATTAATTATTGATGATGAATGGACAATGCGCAACTTGTTGAAAATTTATTTAACTGATAATGAATATAACATATTTGAAGCATCCAATGGGGAAGAAGCATTAGAGCATATCAAATTACTATCAGATCGATGTGACCTTATTATATTAGATTTAATGATGCCGATCATGGATGGTTTTGAGTTCTGTCAAAAAGTAAGAAAGATATCGACTACCCCTATTCTCATGTTATCTGCAAGAAAAGATTTACACGATAGGGTGATGGGGTTAAACCTAGGAGCTGATGATTATATAGTTAAGCCATTTGAACCTGAAGAATTAGTAGCAAGAGTACAAGCACTCTTGAGAAGAGTATCTTATCAGAATAAGAATGAGGACAGTGGAGATTTGATATTAAAAAATGGATTAAAAGTTTTATTTGAAAATCGACAAGTTTATTATAAAAATAATCAGATCACCTTTACGGCAAAAGAATTTGATCTGTTATATAAGCTTGCTTCAGCTCCAGGCAGAGTCTATTCTAGGGAAGATTTACTTCAATTGATTTGGGATGACGAATATATAGGTGCTACACGAGCAGTAGATTCCCACATCAAAAATATTCGATCTAAGCTAGAATCAGCAGGTATTTCAGAAGAGATCATTACCACAGTTTGGGGAATAGGGTATAAATTTAATTGAAGAAGTGATATCTATGAATCGAATTAACATAAAACTAAGTGTTACAATGATTATATTACTCGTCTCAATCTTATTTCCTTTAGGTTTTGTTATTAACCAAATTTTTTATCAATTTAATTTACAGCAAGCTCAAGATGAGTCTCTTAACTTAGCCACACAATATGCATCTTTAATTAATGACAACAGCATTGAAAGTCGAATGGAAGTTGTAGAAGTTTCAGCAAGGTTAGCCAACCAAAAGTTAATTGTTATGATGGAGGATAAAGAGATTTTGGCTAATGCAAATATTGCATTAGATAATGAAATCATTCTTTATTTGTCAGAGTTACTTGAAAATGAACACCACTCATACTTAACAAATTCTTTCCAAACACTAGATGGGTTAACGTATTTAGCGACAGCATCACCCATTGTATTTAATAATGTAAGAGGACATGTTATTATGTTTTCATCGTTAGAGAGTATTTTACATTATATGGAAACTGTACAATGGTTATTAATGATTGCCATTATTGGATCAATACTTGTAGGCGTTGGGTTCGCTATTTTCTTTTCGACAAAACTTTCACAACCACTAGTGAGCATGGAAAAAGCAACTCGACAAATGGCTAAAGGTGACCTTGCTATCCGAGTTCGAGAGGAATCAAACGATGAAATAGGCTCCTTAGGTATTGCTATTAATGACCTAGCAGCTGAATTAGAAAGGGTTAATAGCCAAAGAAAAGAATTTATAGCCAATATTACACATGATCTACAAACACCTATTACTTATTTAAAAGGATATACAAAAGCTCTAGAACAAAAACTTTGGAAATCTGAGATAGAACAACAACAATATCTTGAAATTATTGAAAAAGAAGCTAATCGTTTGTCTTCATTGGTCAACGATTTATTTGATTTAACGAAAATAGATGAGGGGAAGCTTACACTTCATAAGGAACAAATAAATGTAGATGAATTTCTCCATTTTGTCGTAAAGAAGCCATCTTTGCATGCATTAGAACGCAATACTTCTATACAAATTAATAACCATATAAAGCAAAGCATATATGTATACGCTGATCCATTACGTTTAGAGCAGGTCTTTATTAATTTATTAGAAAATGCTGTGAGGTATACAAAAGACGGCGTAATTACCTTATGCGTCCATGCTGATGAAGAAGTTGTCCTTATTGAAATTAATGACACAGGTGTAGGTATGCATAAAGATGAGTTACCTTTTATTTTTGATCGTTTTTATAGGGTAGAGAAATCTCGAAATCGGAAATATGGGGGGGCTGGTTTAGGGTTACCCATTGTTAAACAATTAATTGATTTACATGATGGTGAAATAATTGTTACTAGTGAGTTTGGTAAGGGAACAACTGTCTCTATTACATTACCGCGGCACAACAAAGAACAGGAGACTTTTAATGATGAATAAAAAAGAGTTGACCATTGTTATCGTATTTATAGTAGCAGGATTAGGTTGTTTAACTTTTCCTGCTGTTTGGCTCTTTCCTGACTTTCATAGGCAAGTCAGTTTTATGTTTTTTACTATCTGTTTATATGCACTTGTACCACTTATTATTGGTTTTAGTTTCTTTTACTATTTTCGTGTCCATCGTAAAAGAAGTAGTAATACATTAAAATAACATGATTAAAATGTACCTGAGAAATTACTTCACAGGTACATTTTTTGTGTATGAATTTTTAATCCTCCATATTTTTTACACATTCTTTGCTTACCATAAAAATGAATAGGTCATAAAGTTGGAGGTATGAATGAAAAGAAAAAAAAGATTAGTTATTCGGACTATTGCCCTTTTAATTATTGCCATAGCGGTTGGATATATGCTTTATACGAGCATGAATTCAAACAAAGCGTCAGCCGTTAGAGTTGGTGACCAAGCACCTAATTTTGTTCTGTCAGATTTGGATGGAAATGAAGTTGAATTAGCCGACTATCGAGGTATGGGAGTTTTTCTCAACTTTTGGGGAACATATTGTCCACCATGTGAACGCGAAATGCCTTATATGCAAGACCAATATGAGGTTTATAAAAGTCAGGGTGTTGAAATATTAGCAGTGAATGTTAGAGAAGGAGAATTACCGGTGAAAAGGTTTGTAGAGCGGTATGGTTTAACTTTTCCTATCCCTATGGACCCGAATGCTGATGTAGTCAGAAAATACGGCGTTATTCCATTACCGACAACCTTTCTCATTAATGCAGAGGGAACGGTGACCCAAGTTATTACGGGGCTAATGTCAGAGAGTGATATTCAAGAATACATGGAAAGCATCAGACCTTAGGAGTGAATGATTATGAAACTTTTATCCTGTTCATGTGGCCATACAAATCCAAAAGGAACTGAACTTTGCGGAGGGTGTGGTAAGCCTATTTCAGAACAGGCAAACAATGAAAAAACATTAAATATGCGATATGAAGGGGCAGCAAGACGCTCTCAAGCCTACCATAAATCCGTGGTGGATCGAATATGGAATTTCTTTTCATCCGTAAAAGTAGGGGTTTGGATCATAGTGATTTTATTGATTGCTTCTTCAATAGGAACAATTTTTCCTCAACATATGTATATTCCTACAAACATTAATATTGGACAGTATTACGAAAATGAATTTGGATTTTTGGGAAAGCTTTATTATGATTTAGGGTTTCATAATCTTTACAAGTCATGGTGGTATTTATTACTACTAGCTGCCTTAACTGTCTCATTAATTATTGCGAGTGTAGATCGCTTTTTTCCATTGTATCGTTCCTTGAAGAATCAACGAGTGAAGAAACATGTTACTTTTATGAAAAAACAACGGCTTGTAAGTGAGACGAACAACTTAAAATTTAATTTTGTTAAAAACAACATAATTAAACAATTAGAAGAAAAGAAGTATAAGGTGACTACGGATGGAGACTCATTACTTGCAGAAAAGGGGCGTTTTTCAAGGTGGGGACCGTACGTGAACCATATTGGCTTAATTACTTTCTTATTAGGTGGAATGCTTCGATTTTCACCAGAGTTGTTTGTAGACGAGTTTATGTGGATTAGAGATGGGGAAACGAGCTCAATCCCAGGAACAAATGGTGAGTACTATTTAGAAAGCGATCAATTTTTACTAGAGTTATATGATGAGGATGATGAAACATTTCAAAATGCAATCCAACGAGCTGGAGGAACTGTCGTTAAAACATACCAAACTTCTGTAACGTTGTACCGGAATCAAAATTATGATCAATTAAGGGGGGATCCAGATCTTCAAGAAATAAAGACTTACGATATTCGTGTGAATGAACCATTGAAGTTTGATCGCTTTGCCCTATATCAACTGAATTATAAATTAAATGAATTTAAAGCCATGGACTTTAAATTGATTAATGAAGAAACGGAAGAAGAAATAGGACAGATACGTGTTGATCTATTTAATCCTGAAATGAACTACGAAATCAATGATTACACGATTACATTGAAAGACTACTTTCCTGACTTCTATTTAAATAGTGAGGGAGTTCCAAGTACGAAATCAAGTATACCTGATAATCCAGCTTTCATTTTTGAGGTGAATAGCCCAGAAAAAGAAGAGTCTGAAGTAAGTTTTTTATCAATAGGTTCCAATTTTGACCCTAATGAGTCGAATACCTATATAATCAGATTGGCTGGGGTTGATATGAATCATGTTTCAGGCTTAACCGTAAGAAAAGACTTTACCTTGCCATTTTTAGTGGTAGGAGGAGTCATTTTTATGATTGGACTCGTGCAAGGAAGCTATTGGACTCATAGACGTATTTGGATAAGACAAGAAGCAGAAGGTGTCATTATAGCGGCACATACGAATAAAAATTGGTTTGGATTTGCTCGAGAGATTAATGGAATGGCAGAAAAAGTGAATCTCAGTCAAGTTACTGATCAAACGAATATAAATGAGGAGAAAGAGAGGGAGAAATATGGCGGAAGTGAGTAGTAATTTTTTAATGGTTGCTTTTTTTACCTATATCGTTGCATTAGTATTTTTTTCATTAACACTTTCCTTTGAAAAAAAGAAAGAGGTGACAAAGAGTAAAAGATGGGGACGAATTGGCTTTACTATTGCAAGTGTAGGCTTCTTGTCTCAACTGGGCTATTTTATTACTCGCTGGATGGCAGGAGGACATGCTCCAGTTAGTAATATGTTTGAATACATCACGTTTTTAGGCATGACGATTATTTTAGCGTTTCTTATCTTATATTTAATATACAGAAAATCTGTACTTGGTATATTTACGTTACCAGTAGGCATTATTATTATTGCCTATGCATCGGTATTTCCGAGTGATATCTCACCGTTAATACCTGCTTTACAGTCTAATTGGCTACACATACATGTCATCACGACAGCAGTAGGACAAGGGATTCTTGGAATAGGGTTCATTGCCGGTTTAATTTATTTAATTCGAGTTATTGATCAATCTAAAAAGTCGAAACAAACATTTTGGCTTGAGACTATCATCTATACAATGATCTGTGCTGTCGGAATTGCCCTTACTGTATGGGGGGCTTCAGCCATGAATTACTCAGTAACATTTGATTGGGTGAATGAATTAGGAGTAGAAACCCAAATAAGCTATGAATTACCAGCAATTGTAGGGCCTCATGAAGGAGAATTAGTTCACCTCGATGAAGATAAGTTTGGTCCATTATTGGAAACACCCAGTTGGATGAAAGGTGTCGATGCTCCAAGGAAATTGAACACATTTTTATGGTCTATTTTATCCGGGAGCTTATTGTACGTCGTATTAAGATTGACACTAAGAAATCGACTATCTGCGGCACTTCAGCCATTAGTAAAGAGTGTAAATCCACACTTATTTGATGAAGTAAGTTATCGCTCTATTTTAATTGGCTTCCCTATTTTTACACTCGGTGCTCTCATTTTTGCGATGATTTGGGCTCAAATCGCCTGGACCAGATTTTGGGGTTGGGACCCTAAGGAAGTATGGGCTTTAATTACTTTTCTTTTTTATGCGGCCTATTTACATTTACGCTTATCAAAGGGCTGGCACGGGGAAAAATCCGCATGGTTATTAGTGATTGGCTTTGCTTTGATTATGTTTAACTTACTTGTGGTAAATCTAGTCGTGGCCGGGCTTCACTCTTATGCTTAGGAAGGAATTCATATGGATGAAATAAATATCTTTTTGGCTTTTGGTGCAGGGGTTTTATCCTTTATCTCCCCGTGTAATTTACCTTTATACCCTGTTTTTATCTCGTATATTACAGGTGTATCAATTGAAGATCTAAAGGGAAAGGGTAGAAATATTTCACCGATCGCTATGTTACACACTTTTATTTTTATATTGGGCTTCTCAACGATATTTATTGTTTTGGGTATGTCAACCTCATTGATTGGTGAATTTTTTATTATGTATAATCAATTAATAAGGCAAATTGGAGCTATTGTAATCGTCATTTTTGGATTGTTTACACTTGGCCTATTCAAACCGTCATTTTTGATGAAAAACCATCAGCTGCAATTATCGAAAAAGCCAACTGGCTTTATCGGTACTTATTTTATAGGGATTGCATTTGCGGCTGGATGGACACCATGTATCGGTCCAATATTAACCGCGGTTATTACTTTAAGCCTTACAAATCCAGGATCCGGTATGACTTACATGAGTGCCTATAGTATTGGGTTCGCACTCCCATTTTTCTTTATGACCTTCTTTATTGGAAAAATGAACTGGATAAAAAAATATATGAATCTGTTTATGAAAATTGGTGGAGTACTTATGATTTTATTTGGAATTATGCTTTATTTTGATTGGATGACAAAATTAACTTTTTATTTAATCAATAACTTATTTGGTGGATTTATGGGATTCTAGACAAGGAGGTAAGAAGGGGGTACGGAAATGATGTCGCAAATAATGATTATACTTATTATTGCTTTACTTCTAATTACATTTCTACTTTTTGTGATGAAGCTAATTTTTCAGCAAGAACAAAAGTCGAAATCTCCCTATGATATATTATAAGAACGCTTTATTAATGGGGGGATTACTGAAGTGGAATTTATAAAAAGAAAAAAGTCCTAAAGTAATCAGTGATATATTTAATATGGTCATAGATAAAATGAAAGAAATCGAGGTTAAAGGTGCTTTATTCAGCACCTTTTTTCAATTGAATACCTTAATATATATTTCGATAAACAGGGCAAGAAACTCAATCCGAGCTATAATGAAAACTGCTCGAAAAGAAGCCCTCATTCGAAGCAACAGTCAAGAGCTAACTGTTCATGTAGATGACATTATGGTGGCGATATTATGTATGTTAAACCCGAATAAAAGATAGCAATGGACGGGATCGTTGTTAATGGTCATTCTCTGTGCTCAGTTAGGGTACCTAAGCGTTTATTTATAGGTTTGCTAAATATTATACCCCAATTATTATAATTGTAGCAGTTCTCGTAGTTACTATCCCACCCCTCTTTTTTGATGCAAGCTTGTATACTGATTACAGCCACAAGAATGTACCAGTTGTTCCATGTCTTTTACCAACAGTTTCCACGGAATTTACCACTTGCTGACAACGTGTTTACCAATAGAAGAACATCAACGGTTTTGAAGTGAAAAACCTACTCCTCATTTACAGCGGGATTAGGCTTTCGGTTTACTCTATCGATACAATTGTGGATTATTATATTTAGTGAATAGTATCGTTGTACTACGCAGTATATAGCTTACGTTTTGTAAGTTGTTCTTCTAAAAATAATGTAACGGTTAGCATTAAACAATCACTTTTTTAGATTTGCCTTAATTAATAAAGAAATCTGTTGCTCATCCGTGTTTGAAAATTGTTCTTGTTGATTAACTAGCTCTTGTTGCTGTAATGGATGATTTTGACTCAACTTAGCTTTTCCTTCTATCTTGTTAATTTTAATTTTAAAACCTTGTATCCCTTTTTTCATTCCAGAGAGAAATTCAGCATCTACATCTTGTAATCTATATGAACTATCAGGTGCTTCATATTTCAATACCATTTCATGTAAGGGTTCCTTTAATTGAATTTCATCCTTTAACAACTCGACTTCTCCATAAAAATGAACAGTCACTTAATTCCATGTCGATACTGCTTAATTCCATGTCGATACTGCTTGATTCGTTTCATAGGGTACCGTTAGGAAAATGCGGATTTACAACGATAAGCCTATTTTCCTGACGAATTCTCTATTTTTAACAACGTTAAGAAAATTTCAATGATCTTAAAGAATCTGAACAAACCATTTTATGGTAATTAAAATGGTATTCTCCAAGCAAATTAATATGTTCCTAACCTAGAGGTGATATATGAGGCAATAATTCTTCATTAAAACTACCAGCCTGTTTTTGATATTCAACTGCTTTTGTTAAATGTAAGGTATTCCATATATTGATGCCATTAATGATTATGTTAAAGGCGCTGGCCCTTTGCAATTGATGCTGTATGGTTCGTTCCCTAAGCCCACCTTGTTTTCCAAAGAAAATGGCTCTTGCTAATCCATTCATGGCCTCTCCTTTATTCAAACCCCTTTGTATTTTTCTTCTCCAGTCTCAGGCAGCATTAGAGGAACTAGGAGTTTGTTTGAAAGTCATATCACAAATTGCGTAAGAAAAATATTCCTAAGAGGAAAACCTCAAATCAATAAATGAAAAGGTTGACTGTTACAAAAGGTGAGCCCGAACTGACCGATTTGACAATCGGAAGCGGATTTTATGAAGAAGATGTCTTTTATTTTGTGGGTACAGCTGAACGCAATTCAGAACATGCCCTGGCCCAGGCTATTGTCAAAGGGTAAAAGCGAAGGATATTACATTGGGAAGCCCTTCTGACTTTGAAGCGATACCGGGCTTCGGAATTAAAGCAATTGTCGATCAAAAGACCATTTATGTGGGGACTCGTAACCTTATCAAAGCAAACAACATTGCACTTGAAGACAGCGTTGCTGAACAAATGGAGTCATTGGAAAGCCAAGGGAAAACGGCCATGCTGATCGCCATTGATCACCGCCTTGCCGGTGTAATTGCCGTGGCAGATACCGTGAAGGAAACGTCAAAAGAGGCCGTAAAACGTATGATTGATCTTGGTCTGGAAATAATTATGCTGACCGGTGATAATGAGTGAACAGCAAAAGCCATTGCAAAACAGGTTGGGATTAACCATGTCATAGCTGAAGTCATACCCGAACAAAAAAGTGAAGAAATTGAAAAATTGCAGAAACAAGGTAAGAAAGTTGCCGTGGTTGGGGATGGGATAAATGATGCACCCGCACTGGCGGTGGCCGATATTGGCATGGCCATTGGTCCAGGTACCGATGTTGCCATAGAAGCTGCCGATATCACCCTCATGCGTGGGGATTTAAACAGTGTGGCTGATGCGATCATCATGAGCAAAAAAACAATGAGAAACATTAAGCAGAATTTGTTCTTTGCCTTTATCTACAACACTTCTGCCATCCCCGTAGCCGCCATCGGGTTGCTTGCTCCCTGGGTTGCAGGAGCCGCCATGGCCTTTAGTTCTGTGTCCGTTGTATTAAATGCACTACGACTACAGAAAATAAAGCTAGGGAAAAAGGAGGCGGCCTATTGAGCAATAAAAAAGTATGGTTGTTTTCAGGCCTTGTCTCCTTGTTATTGGAGGATACAGTCTGGTGACCGGAGCGAATCCTTTGGAAAGCGGTAATATGCACAACGACCACGAGAACCATAACGACAATTCACATGAACACAACGATGAGGAGGAAAATTCTATGGACCATCAACACGAACATTGCCATCACCCCGATGAAGGGCACTCTGAAATCGACCTTAATATTCAACTGGATAATCAAGCCCTAACTATCGAAGTAAAAGATCAAGACGGGGGCGTTCCCGAGTTAGATGAAACACATGAAGAACTAATGCACCTTATCCTCATCAGTCATGATTTAGAGGATTATTATCATGTGCACCCTATAAAAGAAGAAGACGGTGTATTTAAAAATGACCTCGACATTCCCGAGGGCCACTACTATGCTTTTGTAGATATTAATCCTAAAGACAAAGTGTATGCAGTCGAGCCTAATGAGCTTCTAGTAGGTGAGGTCGAACACTTTCACACCACGAGAGAGCTTCAACCGGATGATGAATGGTTACAGAAAGTCGATGGCAAAGAGGTTGAACTGGAAGAAGTAACCTTAACAGCTGGGGGACCTGTTCAATTAGCCTTTGACTTAAAAGGAGAGACACCAGAACCCTATCTTGGGGCCTTGGGCCACGTAGTCATTGTTGATGAAGACGTGGAGAATTTCATTCATGTTCATCCGGCATCAAATGATACAACGGTGTTTGAAGCGCATTTTCCCCACGAAGGAACATATAAACTCTGGGCTGAATTTAAATTCAGTGATGAAGGCGTTCTCGCCTTTCCTTTTGTTCTAAAAGTTCAGTAAAAGATGTGGTTCCATGTATACCTTAACGTTATATACACGTCCCACTTGCAGCGATTGTCAGGAGGCTAAGAAATACCTCAAGGACAATGATGTGAATTATGTAAACATGACTTGAGTCAAAGTCCTGATAAAGAGGAACAATAATAAAAGTATCCGGGGCCCGAATCGTCCCTGCGTTTGTCTTTAGAGAACGTTCTCTGTTAGGTGAATTTTAAAAAAACCTTTAGTTTATATCGGATTTAAAAACAATGAAAAAGAAATTAAAGGTCTTATAAACCAATGATAACAGCGAGGGCTGTATTATTTGATGACTTTTATCAACCTGATAATATAGCTCTCTTTTCACATAGAATCGGGGTGATAATGTTGAGTATTTCAAACAATACTTTGGACAAGACCTTGAGTACAAAAGACAGGCTAAAAGTGGTGATCGTCCTTGCCCTCCCCGCTGTGATTGAAAATTTTTTTCAAACCATGCTGGGTTTTGTTGACACGTTTTTTGTTGCTCAATTAGGGTTGGTCGAAGTATCAGCAGTCGGAGTCACCAATGCAATCCTCGCGATTTATTTTGCCATATTTATGGCCGTTGGAGTGGGAGTAAATGTATTAATGGCGAACGCCATAGGAGCTGGAAAGCCCAAAAGAGCCTCTCATATTGCTCAGCAATCCCTTATATTAGCCACTATTCTAGGGGCTTTAACAGGTGTGGTGACACTCATTTTTGCAGAGCCGTTACTCATGTTAATGGGAGTCGACGAGGCTGTTCTTTCAACCGGAACACTTTATTTTCGGATCGTTGCCATTCCATCCATATTTATGTCCTATATGTTTGTACTAAGCAGCATCCTAAGAGGTGTCGGGGATACACGCTCTCCTATGAAAGCGACCATTGCAGCCAATGTAGTCAATGCGGTATTGGATTTTGTATTGATCTTTGGAATACTGTTTATTCCCGCTTTAGATATTGTTGGCGCCGCATTAGCTACGGTTATCTCACGAATTATAGGATCAGCCTTATTGGTATATTACATTAAAAAAAGCAAAGATATCACGTTTACAAATGAGGATTGGTCTTTTGATATGAGTCATCAAAAAGAATTACTCAACCTGGGGACACCGGCTGCTGGTGAGCGGCTGGCAATGAGAATTGGCCAAGTGATCTATTTCGGATTTATCGTTGCTTTAGGTACCAATACATTTGCGGCTCATCAGATTGCAGGAAATATTGAGGTCTTTTCTTATATGATCGGATATGGTTTTGCCGCTGTAGCCACCATCATTGTCGGAAAACAAATTGGTGCGGGTGATTTTGAAGAGGCGAAAAGTTATGCAAAATTAATCGCCCTTCTTTCAGCCGGGTTTATGTTACCTATGGGAGCAGGGTTGTTCTTTTTAGGAGAATGGATAGGCACATTCTTTACAAAGGATCCAGTAGTTATAGCTGAAATTGGGATTGCATTAAAAATCGCTGCTTTCTTCCAGCCTTTTCTAGCCATTGTCCTCATTCTTACAGGCGCTTTCCAAGGTGCAAATAATACAAAGTATCCCATGTACCTTACTACTACCGGAATGTGGGTAATCCGTACAGGTCTGGTTTATGTATTGGCCATCCAGCTGGAAATGGGGATAACAGGTGTTTGGATTGCTATAGGAGTAGATATCATCTTTAGAGCCGCCGTCTTATGGTACAGGCTTGAAACGAATAGATGGATCAGCATTGAAGTACAAAAAGACGCTCCTTGTCATCCAAAAACCAAACAGCCCGAATTAGATGATTGTGTAAATAATTACTAATATATATTGAAGGAAAACGAGAAGGGTCTCGATGCGCCCTTTAGGAAATGTCCTTTTAATACCCAATTTATAAAAGTATCTGTGACAATGTACAAAAAAGTCCTTTTTGCAAAGTTTCTACACATTATTTTGGTAGATTAAACTTGAATCAAAATTTTGGAGGGATGATTGTGAAGAAAAATAAGTTATTAATGGGCGCCCTGGCTTTTACTCTTAGCGCAACACTTGTAGCATGTGGCGGCAACGACGATGAAATGGGTTCAGGTGACATGAATGAGCACATGGAAGAAAATATGGATCATATGGACGAAAGTGATTCAATGGAGGGAATGGACCATTCAGGCATGGATATGTCTGGATCAGGTGAAATACCTGAAGGGTTAGAAGAAGCAGAAAATCCAACTTTTGAAGTAGGGGATACGGCCATTATCACCGAAGCTCACATGGAAGGAATGGAAGGCGCAGAAGCAACGATTGTTGGTGCATACGATACCGTTGCATACAGTATTTCATATGATCCGACTAGTGGAGGTGAACGTGTAGAGGATCACAAGTGGATCATTCATGAAGAAATTACAGACGCTCCAGGTGAGCCTTATGCTGAAGGTGATGAAGTGCAAGTAGAAGCTGATCATATGGAGGGAATGGATGGGGCAACGGCTACCATTGACTCTGTAGAAGAAACTACTGTATATATGATCGATTTCCCTTTGGAATCAGGCGAAGAAGTGACTAATCATAAATGGGTGACAGAAAGCGAATTATCTGCTGAATAATCAAAAGCTGAGAGTTTTCCTCTCAGCTTTATTTAGTGTTCGGTTATTTTGTTATTCTGATGGAATAATTTTTTCTTTCAACCAGTTTATTCCGCCATCTTCCGTAACAGCAGCCGTTCCGTCCCCAGTTACTGCATAAATCTGATCAGGGTTTGAAGGATTCACCGCGAGATAAAGCACTAATTCCTCTAAAGGGATAACTCCAAGTTCCCCCTCAAGAGAGAATAAAGTTTGGTTTTTAACGTGGTAAAATTGATTCTCTGTGTATAAGGTGGCACTAGTACCCTCTGTTTCCTCAAATAAGGTGACGGTAGCGCCCGCATCTTTGGATTCAAAAATTCCTCGATCAGTCAGAATGGCTAGCTGATCCTGATTTTCAGGGTGAACAGTCAGTCCAAAAAAGGATTCTGCCTCCAGACCTGAAAGTTGGATCGATACCAGTCACGATCCTCATTCTCTGTGTAATAAAAGCCAGCATCAAGTTTACTATTGCTGGTGAAATCAGACAGTGAAATATTCATCCTCTAGAGGGAAGGGACACCGAGAATTTGACATATTAATGTCTTTTATTCTTTGTATGCTTTTTTCATACTTTCAACACATTTTATCGGTACATTGATCTTGTCCTAAAATAAATATCCTCTCGGAATATAGAAATATTAGAGGGAGAATATCATAAAAATTTTTGGCGTTCGGAAAGGATTAGAGTTTAAGGAAGAAGTTACTTATCTCGTTAACCTCCACCTGTAAGTGAAATTATATCGCTTAAAATTAGCAAAAAAATATAAGTTGCAAAATTAAAAGGAGCGAATGTTATGCAAATTAAGAAAGGTAGAATCATCCTTTCGATAGTCATATCGATAATGGTTCTTTTAAGCTTTATCATTCCTAGAGAGACCCTACCGTCCCCCGATACTCGGATTATTCTAGAACATACTTATAAAACGTACATTGCTCCTGTTTGTTTTGATCAAGCAAATGCAACAAATCTTCTAGAAGAGTCAACTTTACAAAATGCCCAGGATATAGACTACAAACAGGAATCGTCCTGTACTAAGGATGCCTTAAAAGGTGAAAGGGATCGTTTAATTACTAGCTTTCTAAAAGAAGTAGGTATTATAGAAAAGAAATGGGATAATTGGTAATGGGGTTGTCGGTGTTTGTGCTGATACTGGCTTTATCTACATTTCCTGCATGAATGGGAAGAAAGGAAAGGTGAGGAGCTTGAAACCACCAGCGCTGTAAACGCAGATTAAAGTCCCTGGAGCTGTTAATGTTGGCACTGAAATAGTTACATATGCAGATAGTGAAGAGAGTGAACTGTGGAAAGAAAAAAAGAAAAAGTGGTATGGTTAAAGTGAAAAAGAAAGGATTGGAAAGAAATGAAACATTTTTTATCTATTTTAGGCTTGCTCTTGTTACTAAGCGGATGCGGTTGGTTATATTCAATCGGAGATTCGGCTACAAATGATTTTGATTTATCAAAATCGGGTATGGCTGTACCGGAATTTGAATTTACTAATCAATTTGATGAACAGTATGGTAGCGAAGATTTGAAAGGTCAATTCTGGCTTGCAAAGATGGTATTTACTAATTGTCCAACTGTTTGTCCGATCATGACACCGAATATGATAAGCCTTCAAGATGCAATGATTGATGAAGGAATTGAGATGAAATTTATTTCGTTTACCGTTGACCCCGAAAGAGATACGCCTGAACACCTCCGAAAGTATGGTCAAAATATTGGAGCAAAAGAAGGCTACTGGTATTTTCTCACTGGCTACGCCTTTGAAGACTTTCAGGATTTCTCAATAGAAGCTTTTAATTCACCTGTCGAAAATCTGGAAGACAGTGAAGATATTTTGCACACTACACGCTTTTTTCTTGTAGATCCAGAAGGTCAAGTTATTCGAGGATATGATGGAATGATAACGGACCAAACAGAGGTTATTGAAGATTTGATTGCAACAGTAAACGAGTAGAATTAATTAGATCAATGCTCTCTTTAAAAATGAAGGGAGCATTGATTTTTTTATTCATATTCTGTCGGTGATATAACTCTTTAGTTGTTTTATTTTCGATCGAACATCCTGTAATAAAGGCAGATGAAACGCAATAATTGTGAATTTATTAAATTTGTTAACCACCTTTATTGAATACTTGTCATCAAGCCCAGATAGGCCGATAAAACAAAAAACAAACTCATGAGAAAGGAAAAAATTGCAGGTGCCTTTTTCACGAAAGTATAGAGAAGTAATAGTAAAAAAAAGAATGATAATGGTCTTATGTCAATAAAGTTTACACATAAAATCGGAAAGCACAGCTTGGAAAACCCTACCGCACTCCGCTTGCTGTCCCTTTATGGAGGGGGAGACGAAAAACCTTGTCCATCCCCCCATAAAGGTAAATGGACAAAATTACGATACCTCTTGTAGTTTTGAAAACTGGTAATTATCCTCGAACTCTCTTGGAGAACAATACCCTAACGAAGAGTGCTTCCTGCGAGTGTTATACCTATTATTGATGTAATAATGAATTGATCTAATAGCTTCAGCGCGTGAAGTATAACGTCTACGGTAAATTAATTCCTTTTTTATAGTCGCGTGAAAAGATTCAATACAAGCATTATCATATGGATCACCCTTGCGACTCATACTGATTTGAATTTGTTTACTCGTTAATAAATCAATGTACTCTTTCGAGCAATACTGGGAACCACGATCGGAATGATGAATCAGGTTCTCCGAGGGAGAACGGGTACTAAATGCCATTTTTAACGCTGCTAGTGTCAGGTCTTTTTTCATTTCTTTGTCCATACAATATCCCACTATCTTACGGGAAAAAAGATCCATGACGGTCGCCAAATAAACCCAACCCTCTAAGGTACGTATGTACGTGATATCAGTCACCCATATTCGATCTGGAGCTGACGTAGTAAAGTTTCTCTTTAAAAGATTAGGAGCGATTGGTAAGGCATGGTTAGAATCAGTGGTCACCACATACTTCTCTTCCAGAATAGCCTTAAGTCCCAACTCTCTCATTATTATTGCGACTGTCTTCTGTGATACCTCATAGCCCCAATCTAGAAGGTCCTGATGAACCCTAGGACTACCGTAGGTACCGTCACTCTCATAATAAGACTTCTTAATCTTTTGAGAGAGCTCTTTTCGCAAGGCTTCTTTCTCCGTTTCCGGTCGATCTAAACGTTCTAGCCACTTATAGTAACCGGCTCTAGAGACATTCAATACGAAGCACATCTTCACAACAGAGAAGACATCGGCATTCTCCTGAATAAAAGCATATTTTACTTCTGGTTTTTCGTGAAGACGTGCATGGCCTTTTTTAGGATTTCGTTCTCCTCTTTCAAGGATTCTAACTCTTTATCATACTGCCGTTTAAGCTTCTCTACCTCGGATGGAGTATAGTGCACAGCTTCTCCCTTTTCACGACGTTGATTCAGTTTATATTCTCTAACCCAACCGGAAATTGTGGAATAAGAAATCTCTAATTCGTACGAGAGATCAGAAATTTTACGCCCTTCCTCTACTACTAACTTTGCCACATGTTCCTTATACTCCCGATCATGATGTTTCCCCATATATAGACACGTCCCTCTTTTAAGTATTAGTTGTATTATAACTGGTACTCGATTTTACGTGTCTACTTTTTATACTAACTTTATGAGCAATGAAAAATAAAATAGCTCCTGAAATAAAAGAGGCTTTCTTCCACTTCTTTGTTTCTTCGATGCTTTTCGTTCTCGTTAAATAGAAATAATAAAATATGAGCGAGATTGTAATAAAAGATAAGGCGAAACCCCATACAGACGACATACTCTTAATCTCCTTCCACGTTGCTTATGTGTTAGATTTTCCTACTGTTTCTCCACATTTTCTATTATTTAGAACAGTTCATTTAACGCCATTTACTTTTTTACTCTCACAAATAATAACAATACAGTAATGAGAACGAATGCTGTTAACGCAAGAAAAGGAATGGTGATGAAGCCAAACCAATTAATATACTGCATGCTACAAGGTACACCTTCTGCACATGGTGTAATTGGTGCGAAGTAAGGAACTTTTTGAACCAAATAGTGGTAAAGAGAAATGCTTCCCCCAATGAAGGAAAGGGGGAGGACATATCTTTTTATCTTTAGATCACCGAGATACACAGCAATCCCTAATACAACACTTATTGGATACATGGCTATACGTTGATACCAGCAAAGTTCGCATGGGACAAACTGACGGACCTCACTAAAATACAGACTTCCTAGTGTTGCAACTAACGAAATGAGCCAGGCTAAATATAAAAAAAACTGGTGATTCGATCGTTTTGCCATCCTACTTTGCCTCCAGCGCTTCTTCAATTAACTCTTTCATTCGTTCGTAATCAAATGGATCTTCAATCATGGTCCCATTAATTACAATACTTGGAGTTAATGAAACGTTAAATTCTTGAACTTGTTCTTGATCAGCAATAACATCTTCTACATAGGTTTGATTCATTAGATCGCTTGCCAATAGCTCAAGATCAATATCGGCATCAACCTCATTAGCAATGTCAATTAACTTCTCAGGTGTTATCCAGGCATCATCATGACTTTGACTTGGAGGTTGCTGACGAAAGATTTCTTTATGAAAAACCCAGAAGTCCTCAGGGCTCTGATTCCAGACAGACTCACCGGCCAATGCAGCTAAACCAGACTCTTCTCCATGAAACGGCGTATTAATATATGAATATTTGACTTCACCTGTCTTAATATAATCCTCTGTTAATTGAGGAAGAATCGATTCATCCCATGCTTTACACGCTGGACATTTGTAATCACCAAATTCAACGACTGAAACAGGAGCATTTGCGTCCCCTAAAGTTGGTTGTCCTTCTATATCGGGGTGGGAGTCAAACTGAATATCTTGGCTCGTCTCATTTTTTTGGTTCAATATGAAAATAGCAAAAGCACCCAACACAATAACAGCTAAAGTGACCCATACAAGTCTTTTCGATGATCGGTTCGTATTTATAGACATCCTTTACACCTCATTTAATTTATAATTCGACTCCTGATTGAGAGTCTGGATTTTGTTGCCTAACTAGGTTACCCATTCATTCTCTACACATGTGATCGTGTTAAAAGATATTAAAAATTTGTAAAATCTGCTGAATCCAATTATTATTTGGCTTACTTAACTCTACTTCGGATGATTGAGTGACTTCTTTTTGTTCATCTGGTTTCACCACTTTACTAAGCTCCTCCTTAAGAAGAATCGATCCATCCTGTTTCTTGATTACCAATAAGCCATTACGAATTTTTTTTGTAACTTCGGTGTTCTTTGGTACCAAATAAGATAGGTTGTCGTTTAGCTTGTATTCCGTACCTGCCTCATCTTCAAACAAAGTGTTATTTGATAACGTTTCAACTGAATACGTATCAAATCCATAATCAAGTAATGCTCCTGTATCTTGATATGCTTGTTGAGAGGAGGGAGATTTTAAGGTGACAGCAATCAAGTCGATATTATTCCTTGTCGCTGACGTGACCAATGTAAAGCCTGATTGAGGAGTATAACCATTTTTAATTCCTGTAACCCCTTCATAGTCCCATAGCATACGGTGATGATTGTAAAGTGTAGTTTGCCAACCCTCTCCGTTCCACTCTAATTCCTTTGTCCCTACTATTACCTTGAACAGGTTATTATTCATTGCATATTGCGATATTTGGGCCATGTCATAAGCGGTCGTATAATGATTTTCATCGAATAGTCCGTGAGGGTTTGTAAAATTAGAATCGTTAACACCGATTTCAGTTTTGACATAGTCATTCATCCAATTTGCAAAATCAGTTTCATTATTAGAAAAATATTCTGCAATGGCCGTACCAGCATCATTCCCAGAATTAATCAAAAGACCTTGAACTAGCTGTTTTAACTTTATCTTTTCATTTTCTAATAAATAGACACTTGTGCCATGAACTTCTGTTGCCTCCTGACTCACTGTAACAATATCGTCTAAATTCCCTTGCTCAATCGCCATAATACCGGTAACTATTTTTGTAATACTAGCAGGGTTCATCCTCATCTTTGAATTTTTTTCATAAAGTATTTGACCAGAGCCTGCATCTATAAGAATCGCTGCCTCACTAAATAGTATTAGCTCATCTTCAGAGTGAGATAGTACTGTAGTATAGGGTGAAAAAATAAGTAGAAATGCGAACAAAAAGGGAAGTTTACCTTTTTTTTTCAATATCCTATCTCCTTTCCAATGTTGGTGTATGAATGTAGTAATATAGATAACCTAAATAAGAATCAATAACAGTATAGTGACCTATTGTGGAGAAACGATGAAGTTGAAGAAATTTATAAAAATCAATGAAATAGAATAATTGACCATACAGGGGGCAACACCTATGAAAAAGACATTCCGTTTATTATGTATAACTGTTCTAGCAACTACTATCGCCACTACTAGTGTAACAGCTGGTGCTAAGTTTGAAGTAGATCCATTTAATGCACATAAGATAGAAGGTGAAAATTACGTAGCAAAAGCAGTTTTCGATGGTATTTTGATTGAAAATGAAACAACTAATAAAGCACAATATTCGACTCAGAATAAGGTACCTGGCACGTTAATAATGGATCAAACTTTTAGTAATACCGCCAACTCTGAGAAGTTTTTTGCAGATGCTTTAAATGGAGCGATTTATTCTTATCAATGGCATCATGGAATCCCTAATTATATGAACGCTCCTTTAGCTGACACTATTATGTATGGGGGAGCAAATAAACAAGTCATGCATCAATTTGGTACTAGTATTAATGACTATAAGCTTAGAACTGTAGCTTTCGCTGGAGACCCTAAAGAAAATTACTATTTCTCTGGGTGGAACTTAGATGATAAAGATACTTATTTTCAAAGAGATGCTATTTTTTATGAAGGGCTTGACCTTACTGACTTAAGCGAGAAGGAGTTAGATCAGTTTTTAATAAACTATAATCATCGTTATCTTCAAAATTCTAAAAATAAAAAGATTGTGATTAATGGAGATACCGATATTCCACAACAGCGACAACCCTTTGCTAGAATTTCTCTAACAAGAGATACCCCTTTATTTAAACGCGAAGATGACGGAACATTCTCTTTCGCTTATATGCTAGAGAAAGAAGGACTGTATCGAGTGTATGGGACAGATGGTTATATGTATAATGTTGGCGGGCATCACTATGTTTTACGACAAGACTATCATATGAATCATTATGTAGGGCGAGTAATGCCTGCGGTTGAGGTGCCGCTCTATACTGCTAATGGAGATATTCATAGAATGATACGAACGAATGAAGCTATTCGTGTTTATGCTTATGATGATGTTAATGACCGCTTTGAAGTTGGTGGTGGCTACTATATGGAGAACACTAAAGAAGTAAATTATATTGTAGGGTTAATACGTTTTGAGGAAGATACACCACTTTATGAAGAAGGAAAA
This sequence comes from Alkalihalophilus sp. As8PL, assembly GCF_040939795.1. GTDB lineage: Bacteria > Bacillota > Bacilli > Bacillales > Bacillaceae_D > Alkalihalophilus > Alkalihalophilus lindianensis. Next base: position 93,464 of record NZ_CP162550.1, on the reverse strand, counting down.
CAAGTTGGTACAATTCCGAGAACCTCGAAGTTATTTATAGAGGGACTTGAAGATGGTAAAGCGTACTTTCCAGACGGGTCATATGTAATGTTTGATCGGTCAATAATGAATTTTGCTAAAAACTAAGGAGTTTAAATGAAGAAATTTAAAGGTTCATGGATCATTTTAATGGTGTTGCTCATCATTTTTATTGAGTCTGCTCTCCCCAAATCAATTGTTAATGCTAACCAGAACATGGAAAGGTATTGGGGAGTGGATGTAAATCGTTTATTAGTATCGCCTCAAGGTAGCATACCAACTAGTGGGCCACACCCTAATTCAGTTAGAGGGATTCAATTTAACATGTATATTAATGATCCCCTTGAAGGTACTCAAGATGCTATATTACACAGAACATTAGTTTGGAATCAAGTAAGCTCTTTTAGAGAGAGTATTCTGCATGATGAATATATGACTTCACCAGAAATAGTTAATGCTGAGAATCAAAGTGATGTGAATTTAAAGGTGAAGAGTATCATTGATCGTTATCCAGAACATTATAAACCTGTGGAAGCGATCGTTTATCCAGTACACCGAGGAAGGACCTACCCAATATCTGAAGCTGATGCTTACATGTTAATGTTTAGAGACAACCACAATATGTCTACAGATGTATTGTCGCGAAATCAAATAGGATTGATGGACATGGTAGGATCGCAACAAAGAAACCTCCCACACGAGTGGAATTCTTTTCCGGGGTCGAGATCCGAGTATCCTTGGAGACCTACGAACTTTCCTAAAGTATTTGATCAAAGAACCTTTAACAGCTATGAGGACGTTTTGGTTAAGAGGGACGAATCGGGTAATAGACCTTGGCTAGCAGGTTCAGAATTGTGGAAGGTTTGGGGCGAACAAGAGCTTAGAAACTATGTTGTAAGGGATTTGTGGCATGGTCGAGCACACCCTGTTTTTTATAGTCCTGGTAATGACCCTTATATGAAGAATATGAAATATTCTGATTGGGATTACTATCGGATTACTGATGGGATGCCAAGTGGTGCTCATAGAGGATTTACCTATTACAATTACCATGCAACTAGATTCGAAAATCCATTAACCGATTATCGTATCCAAATGAAGTTTGAAATCCCACCCCCTCCAGTTGCCGATTTTACATGGGAACCCAATACGATAACAGAAGGCGATAAAGTTGAATTTAAAGATCAATCTTCTCACCCACAAGGTATAGCTATTGAATCTTGGCAATGGGAGTGGGCAACCTTTTACAAGAATGTCTACGAGCCAACACCCCTCACGTGACTTTATTAATGAGGGACGCTATGATGTTAAGCTCGAAGTGACAGACCGGAATGGTTTAACAGATTCCATTTTGAAAACATTAGTGGTAGGCAAAGCGGCTGAACCGGAACCCGAACCAGAAGAGCCGACTGATCCGGTGGAACCGGAACCCGAACCAGAAGAACCAACTACACCAGTGGAACCAGATCCGGAACCTGTAGAGGAATTAAGACCTCCTGTAGCTGATTTTAATTTCTTACCAGTCAGACCAACGACATCAACGAATGTTAATTTTACAGACAGATCAAATCATCCTGATAATAAACAGATTGTTGCTTGGAAGTGGGAAGTAGAGAATAGTGTTTATGATTCCCAAAACCCACGTCACACATTTAGTAGGCAAGGTTGGTTCAATGTGAAATTAACTGTAACTGATGAAAATGGTTTGAGTCATCACGTGACGAAGCAAATTGAAGTGCGGAACCCTCCAGTCGCGAGAATAGATGCACCTACTAGCATTAAAGCAGGAGAACCTTTTTACATGGATGGTAGTAGGTCTAGTGATCCATACGGTCAAATTGTAGACTATCGCTGGAGCGCCCCTGGTACAATTAATCCACCTAGAGGGCAAGGGTCAACGACCTACTATTTAGATGAGGGACCAAAAATAGTCACTTTGACTGTCACAAATGATATTGGTCAGACTGCTTCTACCACACATCATATCAATGTGTTGCCAGCGATTCCTGAAGCTGCTTTTAAAGTAGAGGGAACGTTTAAAGAAAATCGTAAGCTCACGTTAATGAATGAAAGTAAAAATACTGATTATTTTCCTATTGACCCTGCAACGTCTTACTATGTCATTTCTCCATTAAGTGGACAAGCTATAAGCTCTATTAAAGTACAAGGATCACTTGGAGATATAGATGAACAGATTGGGATCTTGTTTAAAGAATCTGGTAGATACAATGTACGTTTAGTAGTAGAGAATACAGCAGGGTACACAGATGAAGCGGAACAAATTATAGAAATTGCTCCTGATGAAAAACCAAATGCTAATTTTTCAACAGAAGCAGTGATCTATAGAGATGCTGATAATGGAAACAAGGCTACCATTCGTTTAGTAGACTTGAGTGAATCTCCAGATGGGGATACGATTCAACAGCGTATTTGGAGGATTCGATACGACTCCCAAAACAGATACCGCACAACGCCATTTGTTGGAGAGGAATGGATTACCCTTGATAACTCAAACAAAACGTCCATCGAATATGAAGTTTTGGACGTAGGTTATTACGAGGTGATGTTAGAAGTTGTTGAAGCTTTTGGGCAGCCAACCATATCAGAATTTATTACTACCTCAGACTATCGTAGAAATGATACGACTAATAAACCACTACAAGAAAAGATTATTAAAGTGGATAACCGCGCACCACAAGTGGAATGGGGGTGGTGAGGATTGGTATAAAACGATTTTTTTACAAGTCCTTAATCATCCTCATATTGATTAGCCTAGTACAAGATTTTTTCTTTCTTGGTAGTACGTATGCAACATCAGGAACTAGAACAATTACCTTTAGTGAAAGTACTCAAAGAAGCCAATCTCAAACAATTTCAATACCAAATCTTTATCAAGTACAATCGGTATCGGTTGATAATGGAACTGTAAGCCACACGAGGAGTGGAAATAATATTACAGTTAATGTCAACAACGGTAACTGGGTGAATCGTGAATCCTCTTATGATCCTTATCTATATCCGAAAGCAGTCTCTACTTATCGAGAATCTTCAAATAATAGTTTTCCAAATAGCGTCTCATATAATGATGAGAGTGGGTATAGTACATCGATTATTTTTAAGGATGGAGATAGTTTTGTTACAAGTGGAGAATTTATTCCTTTTGGGAGTAAAACCGTAACTGGTGTTCGAGGCCCTCAAAGTTCAAGTACCTTCCCGTCAAGTATTCCTTATAATGAAGATGGCTTTTCGGGCAATTTAGCAACAAATGGTGCGCCGAGAGTGTCTAGTGGTACATTTCAAGCTGCTGATTCTAAGGAAGTAACAAGGACGGTAGCTGGTACTTCCTATTCAACCTTTGAATGTAGGCCGGTACCTTCAGGAGGCGGGTGGTCACGTATAAGATCAAATTATAGTCCAGATCCCTATAATTATAATGTGGATGGCTATACTGGTTCTTTAAATGTGACGGGAGCTTCCGGTCACCCTGGAGCCCCAACTCCTGCGCCATCCCCTTGTTCAAACATTGGAGAATTTCAACAAACTTCTATGTCAGCTAATATTTATTATGCGGGAACCGTTACACGTCCTGAGACAGATACGCGAAGATATATGCAAGATTACTCTGGAACTGTTACACGTCTTGAGACAGATACACGCATCTATAGACAAAATTATAGGGGTACAGCTTATAGGGGAGGAACAACCTATAGCAATCACACGTATGCTTATGAAGTGACAATAAACTATACAATTAATCGTAGTCCTATTCTTACGTTAGTGAATGGAATAGAAAATGATCATGCTTTACTAGGGGCTACATCTGGTTACAGTGATATTAATATTCGAGGGAATGTACGTGACCCAGACGGTGATACGATAACAATTACAGCCACGCTAAACGGAAAGTCTAAAACTGCTACTGCTAGTAACACCGTTGTATCAAGAGCGTTCAATATACCGTTTGATATTGTAGACGATGATATACCAGTGGGTAGACATACTGTAGATGTAGTAGCAAGAGATGGCAAAGGTGGTATTGCTCGGCAGTCTTTCGACATTCATGTCTTTACCTTTGCTGAAGATGGTGTGTATGTGTTAGTGGACGATCTTGTTCACTTTCCAGTGAAATATTCAGATGTAGAGAATGATTCTATGTACGAAGATCAATATAAGTTTGTTCATAACCCTCAACACTTTGAAAATTACGATCGTATGAGAGGGCAAGTAGGTGCGGATAAGTTATCCCCTTACGAACAAAGTAGAGTGGGAGTCATTGAGGATTCTGACTTGTGGCGTAATAATGCATATACTTCTTTCCCTACTGTTGGACATTACGAAGTTTACTATAGGGCTAGAGATAATCCTAAAGACGATGATCGTTTTGATGAATTCCGATACTGGAGTGCTCCAACTCCTGCATTGAATGTATATGTTCACAGGAAGCCAGTTGCTCAATTTAAAGCATATATGCTACTTAGCAATGGAGAAGTTCAAATTGCTGATCAGTCCTATGATTTGGACTCTATTTCGCAGCAGGAACGAGGCATTAAAGAAAAGGAATGGAGCTACAGACGCATAGGCACAACAAATTGGACTGAAGGTTATCCAACAACGTTGAATCCATCTTGGAGATATGAACTAAGACAAGTGGTTGAAGATTACCAAGGTGAAACTGATGAGTTTATAGGACCAATTGAAATTGTAGACGACTTTCCAAATAGTCCTCCGGTAGCTGGATTTACACATGACTCTCCATATTTTGTTGGGGATGAAATTCAAATTACAAGTACAGCATATGATATCGACGATGATCCTCTAAGTCATCGTTATGTAATTAATCAGCCTAATGGGTCAAGCTTTACTTCAACGGAAGTAAATCCTTCATTTAGAGCCGATCATGTAGGTGCTTATACTGTTGTTCAATATGTAAATGACGGTATCCATAGTGATGTAAGTTACAGTGATACGATTATAGTTGAGGATTTAGAGATTACTGGTAGCGTAGGACATAAAGAAAGATGGGAAGAAATACATTCGGAAGAAGGTAACCCTTCTCACCATTTCTACAGTGGAGAAAGTTTCATGTTAGAAGCCACTGTAACAGATGCCCCAGTAAATAAAGTTTGGGTAGAATTTAGTGGGGACCAAATAAACAATTCTATATTAAGTTTAGACACCGATCTGAGTTATCTTTCCAATACTGAGTGGCATGGGACATTGTATGATGAGGCAATGGCAGAACCTAGAAGTCGTTTGAAAAATGGTCCAGTTCGTTTCACTTTCTATGTAGAGTATCAAAATGGTGTAGTAAGAGACGATATAGTTGTTGTTGAAATAATAGGCAGTGCTTATGAAACTCTTAAGTTTTACCGTAGTCAATAAAAACAAGTATAAAGCAATAAAATGGAGGGGTTCGCTTAAATGAGAAGCGAACCCTTCTTTATATCTTTACTTTCTAAACTGAATTGTTACTATAAAACTAATACAATTGTAACACCTAGTAACAATATAAAATAAAAGAAACCTTTATTGAATCATTAACATATGTAGATTATACTATTGGTAACGGGAATCCCCCTCTTTTAAAACCTTTTGTATTTAGGTTTTTTTAAAAGATGGGGATTTTTTTATGGTTAAACAGTATCAATTTAAGTTTTAGTAGAGACTCTGGTATATTAGTTATATAAGAAAATTGTCCTAGCGACAATAGGTGGTAAAAAGATGAAAAAGATTCCATCTATTATTCTATCAGCAGCACTTATTACGAGTCCGATTATAGGGACTCCGTACAATGTATTTGCAGATAATGCTGTGTCTATTACAAATGAAATGGACAATGCACCCTTATTTGAATTAACACCTGTGACAACACAAGACATTTCAAAGGCTACAATTATTGAAGGAGAACTCACACATGCAGATGATGTAAATTGGTATAAATTGTCGGTGGGTGAGCTTGGTAAAGTGGAGTTACTTATGTTGACTGAAGCAGGTACACGAATGGGCCTCAAACCGGCAGTGGATGTTTTTCAGGTGATGCCTAATAATAGGTTAACTCAGATAAGCTCTGGTGATGCTATAGAATTTTATAACTATAAAAAGGAATCTGAAGTGTATGTCAGAGTTCAACCTCAACCTTGGTTGGTAGACCGAACTCTTGTGAAATATAAACTACGAGTCTTGCATGGTGCTAACCCTTCGTCAAGTGATCCTCATGCTCCGAATACATATTGGATGCCAGAATATAACTACTTTGAATATGCCATCATTGATGGTGATAAGTGGGTTACATCTAAATGGAATACGGTATTTGATCAAAAAGATTATTTTGCAATTGAAGCTGGAGGAAATAAGGGTGAAATCACATTTAGCGTGAAATATCCAGATGATGAATTTCAAAGGTGGCAAATGGGGTTGAACGGCAGTTTAGTATACGTATTAAATGCTGAAAAAAAGGATGGTACATTCGAGGTAGTAGGTTCCCATCTCACTAGAGACAGTATGCCTAATCAAGTTGAAACCGCAACTTTTAATGTAGACAACGAAAGTTATACAGGTAAGTATGTATTGGAATTGACTAATAGATATCTTGTTAATCCTGAATATTCTTTAAAAATGAATTTTGAACAGGCGAGTACTCCACAGCCGGAACCAGAGCCACAACCGGAGCCAGAGCCAAAACCGGAACCAGAACCACAACCGGAGCCAAAGCCAGAGCCAAAGCCGGAACCAGAACCACAACCGGAGCCAAAGCCAGAGCCAAAGCCGGAACCAGAACCACAACCGGAGCCAAAGCCAGAGCCAAAGCCAGAGCCAAAGCCGGAACCAGAGCCACAACCGGAGCCAGAGCCAAAGCCGGAACCAGAACCACAACCACAACCGGAAGTTACAGAACGTACTATAGAACGCATTAGTGGTAGCTCAAGGTATCAAACTTCTATAGAGCTTTCTAATAAAATACCATCGGGTACATTAGATACAGTTATTGTTACCAATGGCCAAAACTTCCCTGATGCGTTAGCGGGTGGCGTATTAAATAATAGTCAAAACGGTACTATTCTTCTTATTAATGATTGGACTAGTGTTCGTAATGGTGTAGTAGAAGAAGCTAAACGTCTATTAAAGCCTAATGGCACTATCACGATTTTGGGTGGTACAGCAGCTGTATCTCAAAGTACAGAGAATATCTTGAAGAGAGATTTTAAGGTGAACCGAATCGGTGGAATAGACCGCGTAAGTACTTCAATTGAAATCGCTAAAAGAGCCAATGCGAATCCAAGTGAAGTATTCTTAGTAAACGGGAACGACTTTGCTGATGCATTATCAATTGTTCCTTACGCAACAGAAAAGAAGGCACCTATCCTAGTACATCAAAGAAAAACGTTGGATAATCGCGTTTTAGATTACCTAAAAGATAACGGAGTCAAGAAAGTAACTATTATAGGTGGATATAATGCTATTAGTGAAAGTGTTGAAGAAAGTTTAAAGAAATCGCAAATTTCTGTAGAACGTGTGCGTGGAGCAGATCGTTATCAGACTTCTTTAGAGGTAGCAACAAAATATTACCCAAACGCAAAAGGAGTAACATTAACTAATGGACGAAACTTTCCAGATGCGCTATCTGGTAGTCGATTTGCCTTTGATAATAAAGTGCCCGTATTACTAACGAGCACCAATAATACATTGAAATCTACAATGGACTATATTGGTAAAGAACGTAATGTGTATGTCTTAGGAGGCACTAATGCGGTTTCAGAAAATGTAGTCAATCAATTAAAGGAGGAGTAATCATTGAAAAAAAGGTTACTCCCTCTAGCGCTAATGTTGGTAATGGCTACAACAACACCTACTACGGTAGCCGAAGCAAATGATGATAGTGACCGGGTGAGAGGTGCGGGATCTGCACAAGTAGGCTCTAATAGTCACCGAACATATAAAAGTAATGATGAATCTGTTATACCACCTTTAGGTTTTGCTTGGTATAAAGATGTGAGTGGGAACCCCAATATAGGGTTCTCTCTTACTAATTATAGGATTTATTACGGTGTTGGTAATACAATGCATGGACTTAATAACCAAACAGCTGTGGAGAGTACCTCTTCATATACTGCTGGTAACCCATTCAGATACACGATGAATGGTAATATTACATCACATATAGATACAATATCATCTGCTTCATCAGGCGTTGTAATGGCTGCCGGTTTAGATAATGGACGAGTCGCTAAAATAACAGGGACTACATTGCATAATAGACCAGGAGAGCAAGTAGCTCACTATTCCCCTAACCTTGGTGGAGGACCTATTCGACATATAGGATATAGCGGTTGGTATGGGCAGTTGTTAGCTGCTTCAGATTCAGAAATATTTGTAGTTGATAGCGATACCATGCAACCTGATGGGAGTATTGAAATTCCTAATGGTGGTAAGGTTACTGGTATTACAAATGGGATGTACTATAGAGGGATTGTTTTCACTGATCATGGGGACGGTAGAGGGTATGGATACATTATTGAAAGACCAGATCGTAATGTTAGAGCCGATTATACGATACAATTTCTTAGCGGAGTGCCAAAGGCTGGAGCTTATCACTCTAACACACTCTATACAGTAGATAAAGAAGGTAGATTCTATGCCCATGATATGGAAGGTAACCGAATACAAAACATAGCTTATGTAGGTAATCGAATTACCGGTGGAGATAAGTCAGTGGGGGGTGTGTTAATCCATGATGAATATGCGTATACATCTTCCTTACAATCCAGAGAGAATGGCGTGATACTCGATAAAGGAACTGTTACGAGGCATAAACTAGAAAATATACGCGAAGAAAAAACATCGTATGTACACCACCGCCCTGTAACCACTACGCCTGTATTTATTTCAGATTTAATTTACTTTGGTGATTCAGCAGGTGATGTATGGGCGTTAAACCCATCAACCATGGAATTAGTAGATTGGTATTTAGATGAAACGCTAACAGCTCCTGTTGCTAGTTTCAATATTGGTCAGCGAGTTGAACATATTATTGGAGCAGACAATCATTTGTATGCTGCTGGTGCAAACAACTTATTTGCACTTAAAGGTAGACCGGACTTTGGAGTGCAACAATCAGTGGACAATCAAGATTTAAATGGGAAAAGGTTCAACTACACAGGAAACACCCTTCCTACTATAGATATTAAACAAACTATTAGGAATGATGGGTCCTTTGATTACTCAACGTATAGAGATTTCGGTGGAATTTCTACTCAAAAGGTTAATATGAATCTTCGGCATATAGATGGGAACACCCAATTACCTATAGATACATCCAGACTGTCTAACAATGCCCTCAGCTACCACCAAAATACGGTGAATGATTTTCAAGTACCCGCAAAAAAATCATATGATTTAATGTATCGCTTCTCCCCCACAGAAGAAGGGGAATATCGATTACATACCCAATCGGACTCTGATGGTAATCATACTCAATTCGGACAAGTTGTAGATAACAGTACGGCCACCTTTCAGGTGGTTGATATGAGTAAACCAACAGCAAAGGCAGATAAGGATATCTATCGAGCAGGTGAAACAGTTAAATTTTCTTTAGAAACCTCTCAAAAATACTCTTTGAAATCCTATATGTTTGAGGTGACCAATTCAAGCGGTGGAGTCGTATTTAAGAGAGAAGCAGAGGGGCAACCGCCTAATAATGTAGACTTTCTTTTGCCTGGTGGAATATTAAATGGAACCTACAATTATAGAATAACAATAAATAACCGTTATGGTGATACGATTGTGGGAGATATGAGAAACTTTCAAGTTGAGAGAGATCCACCAAGTGCTGGGTTTACAATGAATCCGAATCCAAGTGATCGGTTAAGGGATGTTACGATTCGATCAACGGCCTCACACCCAAATGATTTAAATTTAACGCATGCGTACCATTATCGAATTAAAGGGAATAGTGCTTGGCAACCTCTGTCAACACAAAGTAACTTTTCTAATCGCTTTAGTAGTGTCGCCACTTATGAGATTAGACAAATAGTAACCGATCAATTTAATCAATCTGATCAAATCATACAAGAGTTAAGGGTAAATAATTTAGCTCCTACAGCTAATTTTTCAGGATCACCTAATCCTACGGATCGAACGCGAAATGTTCAGTTTACGAATACTTCAAATGATTCTGATGGAGATACATTGACGTACAGATGGGAACAGCGCTTAAAAGGAACCAGCAGTTGGAGTCAATTTAGTACAACGACAAATCCAAACTTCCGCTTCCCACAAGTAGGAACATATGAAGTACGATTAACTGCTACAGATTCACATGGAGCTAACCATACAAGGGTAAGAGAAGTCGTAGTAAATAACTTAGCTCCTACAGCTGACTTTTCTATAGATTCAACCCCTACTAATCGATTAACTCCTGTTTCCTTTACTAATACATCAACAGATCCAGAGGATGATGATTTAACATACGTATGGGAAATTAAAGAAAAAGAAGAGAGTTCCTGGACTCAGATTAGTACGTCAAGAAATACATCTTATACTTTCCCGAATGTAGCGACGTATGAGGTCCGGCTAACTACAACTGATACCTATAATGCAACTCATTCATGGATAAGAGAAGTTGTTGTCGAGAACTTACCACCAAATGCTGCTTTTATTGTTAGTAACCAAGTGATGATTAATGATCACGTCAATGTAGAATCAACTTCAAGCGATCCAGAAGGCGATACGATTACGCATGAATATGTTGTAACATCACCAACAGGAGAAATAAGCACTTATAATGAGCAAGATTTCTCTTTTCAAGCAACAGAGGAAGGAAACTATAAGATTCATCTAAAAGTTACTGATTCGTATGGTAGTACAAGTGAAATCACTCATATAGTTGTTGCCTTGCCGCTTAGTATAGTTGGTTATGTAAACCATACAGAGCAATGGAATACTTATCATAATCGCATTGGTAATCACCCGTCCTCATTTTATTCAGGAGAGTTATTTGTTCTGGAAGCTGTACCTGTTGAGCACGATATTGACTATGTAAATGTAACTATGGTTGGGAATCGCACAAATGGAAGCGTAGCAGAGTATACCGTAGATTTAGTAGCAGCAAGAGATGGGAAATGGGTAGGAGAGCTTTATGATGAATCATTTGAGCAGACTTCTACGCAGCTTAAAGGGTCGGTAGATTTTACATTTAGTGTTCAATATAGCAATGGAACAGTACGAGAGGATATAGTGACAATTAATATTATTGGTTCGATATATGATGCATTGAATTTTTATAGAACAAATTAATTAATAGCCTCCTTTACTAGAAAGTAGAGGAGGCTATTCTAAATACGTGAGGAGAAAGACTACTATGAAATTTTTATCTCCAGAAGAAATCCAGCAGAGGAAAAAGAGAAGAGGGATATTACTTACCTGGATCGGATTACCCGTAGCGATTGGCTTTGTAACTATAGTTGCTATTTTTTTAGGGAGCTTGTTTTAAAATATATGGTAGGTGATATAAAGATGGATAAGATATGTGGGAAGTGCGCTCAAGAAAAGCGCTTGTCTAGGGAACAGAGAGTAATACTTGCATCCTCTCGTATACCAAAGGTTACTTATATATGTTCAATATGTAAGGAACCGCATTCTCTAAATTATGTACTGAATTATACTAAGGAAGACGCGTCTGGGGCTCGATCAAAAGTAAATAAAGTAAAAGATAAAAAAAGTAGAGCTCATGAGCAAATAGCATTGTTTTAGAAAACTGAATAGATAAAGCGAATTTAACTGTGCTTTTAAGTAAAGGAGACTGTTACTTAAGAGCTTTTTCTTTTTAAGAGGAATTGTAATATAAATTGTAGAATATTAAGCTTAACATTAATAGAAAGGTGATAATATTGCAAAAACTATCTGAATACAAACCCCCCTCACGAAATGTCGAAGCTTATAAGATACTCTTTCAGATCGAAACCTACATTAAAGATCTACTTCTAGAGAGGCGAGCAATCTCTTCGCAACAATTTAACACCGCTTCATTTTCCCAATTAATAATGGATTTAGAAAGGTATAATTCCTCATTCCTCAAAGATTCCACAATAAAAAAATTAAAACAACTTACCAAAATAAGAAACAAAGTATGTCATATGCAGTATATTACGAGTAAGGAAATGAACTACATACACTCATGTTTAGGTATAGTAGGGAATCTAACAACCGCCACCAAAAAAGTCCCACTTCATCTTAGGTAATGTACTATAGCATTAGCAAGTAATAGAATTTCAATAATCAAGATGAACATCCACAAGATTGAATTTGTTGTCTTGATAATTGGTTTGTAGCTATGTCTATTTCCCTCCCACATTCACACTTACAATTCCAAACTTTATAACCATGTAATCTTTTTGGGGTCATCCCAATTACTGTTAGTAAACCAAATTGTACCCCAATTAAACTACGAGATTTATTACAACCACAGGACTGTACGCTTTTCCGTAGTAAGTCGTGAGAGGTGACTTGTTTTGTGTTTTTACAATCGCAAAGGCAATGCCAGACTACAAAGCCGTTTTTCCTTTCAGGCAACTCTTTAATAGCGGTTAAGGAGCCAAATCGTTTGTGCATTAGATCGTGCTTGCCTTTAAACTTACAGCCGCAATGTGTTTTATTTCTTTTTCTTAAATCATAAGTATGAACCTCAAGCGTTTTATCAGGTTGACAGTAGCATGTACACTCCCAGATCGTTGAACCTTTAGTATCACTTCTTAGTGGTCTAATTACAGTTAATAAGCCAAATCTCTTATATGATAAGTCTACGAAGCTTGTGTTGTGATGTTTTCTAAGTTCATATCCATTATTTTGAAATGATCGACTGACTGTACTATGACCACAACCATATTCCTTTGCTATCTTTCGAGCGCTCCAGCCTAAATTGTGGTTGCAATGTACCCATTCATTAAGTAACCTATTATTCTCCTCTACCATGTTCACCTCTCCTTTTCATTTATTTTAGACAATCTTAACTGAAGTAAACATGAATACCGAAAAAGAGTAATAGGCACTATGATCATGACCTTAGACATGTATTAAATAGTAAACTCGTTTTCATTCCAGTGGAGGGAAGCGTCATTCTTTTTCTGTAGATGTTTGCTTACGTACCCTTCTGTTGTGGTTCTAGAAGAATGACCAACTGTATGCTGCACTTGTTCAATCGGTAGCCCTAACTCCATTACTGAATAGTTCACAAAAAAATGCCGAAACCAATGTGGACTGATATTGCCAACTTTATGACCCAGCCAATCAAGTTCCGATCGCTTAATGATATCAATTATATAGTTGCTTAAGTATTTATAAGAGTAAAAATGGCCTTTGTTTGTAGTAAATAAAGGTCTATCATCTTTTGGATCTACTTCACAAGTTAATCCTCTGCGTTCTCTAAAACGGAAAATGCTACTGACTGTTGGCTCCATTAACCGCGCATGACGTTCCACACCACCTTTACCTATGACTTTTAAATAATAAGCTCCATCTTTAACACTTGAATCTTGATATACATTGCCCCAAGTAGCTGTGGCGATTTCATTCACACGTAATCCTGTTGTTGCAAGAGTAATAAGCAACGCATGGTTAATGGGGTGGTGCTTATAAAAAGATAAAAGGGATTGAACTTCTTCTAGACTTAAATACCGATCTGGCCGTTCCTGTTTACGGGTAGTGCTCATCCTAAAAGTAGCATAAAGAGGATAGTCAATAATATCTTCTTCGTGTAGCCAACGTAAAAAGCCTTTAATCACGATGTTTTTTCGTGTGCGAGTAGAGGAAGGATAACCTACTTTCCCATCGGCTCGTTTTAAATTTCTAAGCCATTCCTGATATTGACGAATATGTCTCTTTTCTATCGCTTTTAAATAGGAGGGAAGCAGCTGGTCATGTGTTAGTTCATTATTTATGGAGAAATGAATGAATGAATAGAATTGAAGAATATCGCGAATATATTCCTTTTTCGTTTGCTCAGTTTTGTTTTTACTCTCATCATCATAAGTCGGCTTATGTAGATAATAATAAATCAGTTCTTGATCGGTGAATGAGTGAAAGGAATCAAATGTTAAACGCTCATTTTCATAGAGTCTCATTTCTAACTCATTATATTGACCAGTATCTAAGAAAGATTTATATAAAGAAGGGAGATGGGATTGATCACCAATCGGCAATTGATTTTTACTTGTGCTTATTAATTTATTGTTAGGATTATTCAATACGTTTTTACCCCCTTACTAGTAGATATAAATAAAAACATACGTTTACCTTATCATAATCTTGTTACTTGATTAAGTTAAAATATAAGGTACTTTGATTTATATAGAATAATACCTAATTTTTCTATCTGTAAATAATCTTTAAATAAAGATAAATTATATGAAATATATTCTTTATTATCAATTGCACGAAAAATACTTAACTTGAAAGTGTATTAACTTTTATAAAATGTCGAAATTCAATCAGTTACATACAATTTAATATAGATTTAACTATCAATCTATAGCATAGTAAAATTGGTTTAAGAACAGATTGACGAATAATTCATTTAAACTTACTAGTAAATAAAATATAATTGGAAATGAGGTAGCTTTATGGAAATTCAAAAACGAGAAGATTGTTATCATTGTAAGGGGACTGGTAAAGTGCCAGTGATCCCTTGGGATGATCGCCCCGTCTGGGAAAGAATGAAGGAAGAAATTATTGTGGATTGCGATATGTGCGAAGTTGATTGATAGCAATACACGAACCTAATACAGTCATGAACAGTAAAGGAGAGATAAATATGAATGAAAGTAACCTGTTAACGTTCAGTGATGAAGAAATTCTAAAAAGATACGAATTATTTGTTGGCAACTTTCTCATTGATGAAGAGAAGGTAAATAGAAAGGAAATTCTGCCGAGACTTTGGAGTATTACCGTTCAGGGAAAAGATTTCAACGTTACCATTGAATTGAAGAATATTGGCGATTGGTATGGAGTTGCACAATGGTGCGCTGTTGTCAGAGAACCTAATGGAGATCAATCAAACTATCTACTGTTTGAACGAGAGATTGAAGAATGGGCAGCAGAGCAAAGAAAGTCCAGAGGGTTAGAGTAAACATAGTTAGAACAGAAATAAAAAACTTGATCAAATAGAGAAAAATTACAGGGAGGGGAATGTAGGTTGAATGCTAAAGCAGCAGCAGAAATACTTAATGTGAGTTTAACCACTATATCTACGTACATAAAGGAAGGTATATTGATACCGGATAACATGGATTCATGGCATATAGAGGGAGAGTATATCATTCCAGACGAACAAGTGAGTGAGTTGAAAGAGAAACTATATCCTGGAGGCCTGACGACCAAACAGACGTCTGAATATGTAGGGAACGGTTGTAAACCTTATCAAATCCTAACAGCCATCAATAAAGGTGAATTATCAGTTAAAGTCAGCAATGTACTAAGCAAGCCAGTTTATTATGTCCAAGAAGATGAAAGGCTTCAACAGTTTAAAGAGAAGTTTCTATCGAAAAAGAATAAGAGTAAAAAGCATTTTGATTCACAGCAACGAATCTTCCTATACCAGTCTTATCGGAATAAGCAATCGGGTGAAATGGTACGTGTGATGTCTATCGATAAAGAGGAAGGATATGCACTAAATGCGATGGGTGAACGTATTCCTTTAACTCAATTGCCATTGAACTATGAGCCGCTAACTACCTATAACATCGGGAAATTAAATAATCGAATAGGGGAAGTAACCTTTAGTTTCATTTTACCTAGTCATGTTCGAGCTTTAACCTATACGTTTATAGAAAGAATCGCTGAACAAAGCGGAGTAAGAAACTATTCTATAGAAGAAACTGATCAGAAGCTGATCGTGAAGTGCAAACCATTCCTTATTCGCTTCGATGAGGGAAGTGTGGATCACGAGTTACTGGAACATGCTAAACGGTCATTGATAAGTGGCAAGCTACAGGAGAGAAAAGAAGACTTTTTCTTTGCGAGCACAGATCGTAAAGTTAGCTTGGTGTTGGATGAAGAGTTATTTGCTAGCATGGAAGAAAAAGCAAAATTTGAGGGAATAGACGTAGAGAATTATATACAAGAGAAGTTAAAACAAATTTCAAAAGGCGATCAGGTTGGGTGATTAAGAATATAGAAGGGTCATACCAATTTGAGTGGGTGCCTCTTGAGAACAAAGGAAGATACTTTATTGTTAGCATATAACAAGCAGGAGGGGAAACATGATTAAATGGGAAGAGGTAAGTGGTACAAATTTTGAATTATTTATGTTTCATGTTGTAGGACATTATGGATTTAAAAATAGAGAATGGCATGGGGAACATGGTAGTGATAAAGGAAGGGATGTTGTAGCTTTTACGTATGAAGAATTGCCGTTTAAGTTAGGCTACGAAAGAAAGTGGGTCTTTCAATGTAAGAAACGAAAAAAGATGCCACCTATATCTGAATTAGCTAATGATATGGTGAAAGCTGCTCAACATCATCCTGATTTTTGGGTGCTGGTTTTATCTTTCAATCCTACATCAAATCAAATGGATACAATCTATAATAGTTCTGCTATGTATCTTCAGAGTTCAAAATGTCGTATACTAACACTAACGGAAGTAGAAGAAATCTGTAAGGAACATCCTGAGTTATTGGATATATTATATTATGGGAAATTTAAGGAGGGTGTATGATGTTTGATATTCGATTAAATTCCAAGACGGAAAAGGTGGAATTGGTATACCCGAACGGCAACTGTGATATTCTTGCTGATAATGCACCAGGAGAACCTGTGAAATCTCCTAATAATAAACACGCTGTTTATATCTCACCTTTAGAGTGGGAGGAACAAGGAACGTTATATCTAGTTGATTTAGAAAATGGGGATCAAAAGATTTTAGTTGAGCCAGCAGGTGATTGGATACCGAAAAATGTTCTATGGCAGGATGATGAAAGAGTGTTTGTTATTATTGGATATGGACATGGGACCTTATCTGTCGGTGGTAATATCTTCAGTGTAAATGTCTCCACTAAAGAAAAATTACAAATTACTCAATATGAAAGTGACATTCAAATTTTAGATTTCAAGATAGAAGATGGAATCCTGTATTACAATGGTATTAAATATACAGATTCTAATTATGAGAAATCTGAAACATATACAAATAACATATCGCTTGATTCGATGTTAAGTTAGTGAACTACCCACCACTTACCACCCTTACGGGTTGCTTGAAGTGGGGGCTTCTTGGGAAGTAGATGCTTTTAGTAGCCACCTATATTGACCAAGCTAACCCTCTTGTTCCAAGAGTTTATATGTTGTGATTAGGCGATCGCTACTAAGCGAATGCCTTCTTTTTTGATATTGATGGCTGAATTGTGATCTCGATCTCCAATATACCCACAAGAACAAGTGTATATCCTCACACTCATTGGCATAGGTTTGGTATTCCCACAACTTGAACAGGTCTTGGTAGACGGAAACCATTTGTCGATTTTCACAAGTTGTTTTCCTTGTTCATTTAGTTTGTATTTCAGGATAGACGTGAACATTCCCCAACCGTTATCCGCAACGCTCTTACCAAACTTCAAGGCT
This sequence comes from Alkalihalophilus sp. As8PL, assembly GCF_040939795.1. Taxonomy (GTDB): domain Bacteria; phylum Bacillota; class Bacilli; order Bacillales; family Bacillaceae_D; genus Alkalihalophilus; species Alkalihalophilus lindianensis. The sequence continues at coordinate 75,838 of NZ_CP162550.1, read as the reverse complement.
TGTGACATCCCTTTCATATCCAAATCCTCAATGATGACAGCATCATAATTGGACACTAATTCTTTTGACTTATGATGAAGAAAGTTTTTTCTTTGATTGGCGACCTTCTCTTGAATTCTTGCAACTCGAATGCGTTGTTTGTTCCAATTCGAAGAACCTTTCTTTTTACGAGACAATTTGCGCTGTTCCTGTGCTAACTTGCCGAGCATTTGACGATAGAACTTCGGGTAATTGGCTTTCTTACCCTCACTATCGACAAATAATCCATTCATCGCAAAATCCAATCCCACAACATTTTTAATTTTTCTTCTTTCAATCTCTTTTTCGTACTCTGTCAAAATAGAGATGTAGTATTTTCCTGATGAAGTCATCGATAAGGTGCATGATTTAATTTTGTGATCCGTTGGGATTTGTCTATGTTGTTTGATTTTAACTAGTTTCAGTTTTGGCAATTTGATATGACCGTGCAACAATTGAATGTTTCCATTCACGACATTGGTTGTATAACTTTGTTTATGTCGCTTGCTTTTGAACGTTGGAAACTTGGATTTGCCTTTGAAAAAGGCTTTATATGATTTATCTAAGTTTAATTGAGCGTTCGCTAACGATAATGAGTCTACTTCTTTCAACCACTCAAACTCACGCTTGTACTTGGCAGGAGTAGGATGTTTCACTTTTTTCAATGCTTCTTTATCCTCTTTCAGTAACTCATACATCGCTGTTCGTTCCGCTAACATTTTGTTGTACACAAAGCGAACACAACCGAAGGTTTTGCGGATAATCAAAGCTTGTTCGTCTGTTGGGTACAAACGGAACTTGTATGCTTTATTTTGTTTAGCCATATCAAATCACCTCATTTCATCCCTTGGTTTTCAATGTATTTTTTCACCACTTCAATAGGTGAACCACCAGTCGTCAACAAACAAAAGCTTCTTGACCAGAACATCTCTTTCCATAACTTTTTTCGGACAAGAGGAAACTCTTTTTTAATAAGCCTTGAACTGGCACTTTTGTAAGCGTTAATAAACTTGGATAATTCCGAATTAGGGTGGGCTTTGAACAAGATATGAACGTGGTCGATGTCGTGGTTCCACTCGACCAATGTAATCTTGTAATTCTCACCCAAAGAGACAAACTTATTTTTCGCATAGTCTGAAATCGTGTTGTCAATGACGCTTCTTCTGTATTTCACAACCAAAACAAGATGATAATACATCGAGAAGACTGAATGGTTATTACTATCTAATTTCATTGATATATCAATCCTTATTCGTTATAAGACTGATAATACCATATAGCATTAGAAAGTTACAGTCTTTGGGCTGTCGCCCAACCGAAATTCATCTCCCCCTTACCGTTGGGCTACGCCCCTGACACGGTTGAAGAGGGAGACTTCTTTCGGATGTTCATTAAAAATAAAAAAGCCCTCCTGATTGTCCTGTGATATGCTCCCCTAAAGGTAGACAGATGAAATAAACAAAATCTGTTTACTTTTGGGGGAGTTTTTTGTGTCCAGAAAAAACTTTACGGCATTAGAAAAACTTAGGATTATTGCTGAATATAACGAAGGAAACCTCTCTGGCGTGGAGATAGCCAGAAAATATGGTGTAAATGCGACAACTATCAAAGATTGGAAGTCCCTCTATAAAGAGTACGGCGCCGATAGCCTTGAACCGATAAAAGGTCACACACCCTATTCGTCAGAACTGAAGCAGGCTGCCGTTCGTGACTATCTTTCCGGCAGATTTTCACAAAGAGAGGTTATAAGGAAATATGGGATCTCAACTAGAACCGTTCTCATGGGTTGGGTCGAGCTTTATAATGGTCATAAAGCACTTAAAGACGACAGGAAGGGATTGAGTCGCTCTATGACCAAGGGAAAGAAGGTTCGTTTTGAGAAGAAAGTGGAAATCGCCAAAGACTGTTTAGCTCACGGAAAAGATTATGCAAGGTCCGTGGAAATTCACAAGGTTTCATACGGACAGATTTACAGTTGGGTAAGAAAGTACCTCCAAGGTGGAGAGGAAGCTCTTCAGGACAATCGGGGAAAGCAAAGAACGGAAGAAGAGCTGACAAAAGAAGAAAAGGAAATGAAGAAGCTGAAAATGGAGAACGAACGTCTTCGTGCGGAAAATGTGTTCTTAAAAAAGTTGGAGGAAATCGAAAGGAGGCGGTATTGAGTGAAACCCGGTACCATGATCGGTTCACTGCCATATCTGAACTAAGCACAGAAGAAAATCTGTCTGTTCAATTACTCTGTGATATTGCGCAAGTTTCCAGGCAGGGCTATTACAAGTGGAAGAAACGAAGACCTTCAGTCAGAGAGAAATTAAATCAGACGGTGATGAGCGAGATCACCCTTCTTCAACGTAAGTTGAAAGGGATTTACGGCTATCGGAGAATGACCATTTCGATGAACCGGATTTTTAAGGAGCCGTTGAATCATAAACGTATTCTGCGTCTCATGAAAAGTGCCAACCTCTTGTCTATCATTCGTCGTAAGAAACGGCGTTATAAATATTCCTCTCCTATTCACACAGCCGAAAATGTACTGAATCGCGAGTTCCAGGCAGACCGGCCTAACGAGAAGTGGGTAACGGACGTGACGGAAATGAAGTATGGTAACCGAAAGGCTTACCTCAGCGCCATTATGGACCTTCATGATGGCAGCGTAATTTCTTACGTACTGGGGAAATCAAACAACAATGATCTAGTATTTAAAACTTTTGAAAAAGCTCTGAAGGCAGCACCTGATTCAAAAGCGCTAATCCACAGTGACCGAGGATTTCAATATACCTCCCGCCACTTTAAGAGAATGGTCGATAAGGCAAAAATGAAGCAAAGCATGTCCCGTGTTGGATGTTGTATTGATAATGGTCCAATGGAGTCGTTCTGGGGTAAATTGAAATGCGAGAAGTACAGGCTTGGTTCATACCAGTCTTTCGAAGAACTACAAAAAGATATTGATGATTACATACAGTTCTATAACCATGATCGTTACCAGGAAAAACTAAACGGCCTCAGTCCCTGTGAATACAGAGCTAAGGCCGCTTAATACATTTTTATTATTTACGCTGTCTACTTGACGGGGTGCTGTTCACTGGCAATCGTGAGGGCTTTTTGGTGAAAACAGGGAATCGTCCTGTAAATTAAATTATAAAGGATGTGAGTGTATTAATGAAGGATTATAACATTTGAAATTATCATCCATGCCACATTAAAATATTGGATATAAGGTACTCTAAAGAGTACGGAATATCATAGCGGTTAAAGGGGGATTTTCTATGTGCGGCAGATATACTTTGACAGCAACTAAGGAACAGATTGAAGAACAGCTCAGTGTTCAATTAGAAGACGTTTACCAACCAAGGTACAATTCTTACAACAGAGCCTAATGAGTTTATGAAAGAAATTCATGATAGGATGCCAGTGATTTTGGGAGAAGAAGATAGAAATATGTGGTTAGATCCATCTGTTGAGGATAAAGATATTTTAAGCCAACTTATAAAACCATACCCTGCTAAAGATATGGATGCATACGAAGTATCACCTTTGGTTAATAATCCAAAAAATGATACGGAAGACTGCATCAGATCGTTAGCAGAGTAATTACATGGTTACACTTTGTTCACTAAAAGTTTTTGAATAAGCTCATCACGCAAGGTAATAAAATAATTGGGCGTAGCACCTGTAACCTTTCTCTCAAAGTAAGGCATCATGCTCATTAATCCTAATACGTACCTTTCTTCAGTACCTTTAGTATCTCTTTGTTGGATCTTTTTCTTATCATTTAATGTACCTAAAACACTTACGAAGTGGTCTTTTCTAATTTTTGCGTCACTATTACCATTCTCTAATTGTAATCTTATATAATCATTCGTTATTTCAATAACAGGAGATTTTTTTCTGGATTTTAAAGTAACAATATACTGTTCTTTTTCTGCCAATTCACAAGCCTCATTCCACAATTGATCAATTACATCTTGATTGATCGTATTCATTAAAAATCCCCCTAAGTGTGTATTTGTTTTTATTATATAACTGAACGTTGTACGGCAAAATGGTTTTATAATTCTTATCCATTTTCTTATTTCATTCTACGAATTCCCGTAGAATCTTCTTGGGAGGTTTTGGGTTTTACCCGAGACGTGTGCTTTATTAATTAAAGGAATTTCGAATAAAGAAATGCTAGTTTATCCGTCACTCTCAGATAATTTAATTACAGTAAAAAAAGAGTGTCCCATCATAAATATGGGACACTCTTTTATAGGTTAATTATATGGGGAAATTAAAATCACCTTACAACTTGTTTGATTTTCTTTGCTTTCTTAACTGCTTTTTTCAATTCTGCAGCTAACTCTTTCGATACACCTTTCATGTGAGTCACCTCGTCCATAGAATAGTAGTAACAGTATGGCCAACTTATTGATGGTGTATACGCATACTCCCTTCTTCCCTCTCATAGAATATACCAATTATCCTAAAAACCATCTTACCCAAACGTAAGACCGAATATTGGCATAAAAAAGAAGAGGGGGAAGGGGCATGAGTTCTTTTAAATTAGACGTCGAACCAAAAAGAAAACAAATCAATCAACCATTTCAAATCGATCTTTTGAAGGGTCCACCTAAAGAAATATCCGATCCAACGGAATTGAAAAAGAAGAGTGATCGTAAAGTGAGAAGTGATAAAAAGGTAGATATTAAAACGCCTATAACTATAGAACAAAAACAAAAACTGATGATCTTAGCAAGGCAAGAAAGTGTAAAAGAAGGGACAAGAATATCCATTACACAAATGGCTTCAAAACTTGTCCAAGACGGATTATTCGAGTACGAGTCTTTTCCAGAAAGTGAATATGATCCAACTTGGAAAACGGTTCATGTCAAATTGACACAATTCTTCTCCGATCAATTATTTAATTTTGAGTTGGAATGGGATGTACCCAAACGAGTAGCCGCAGCAAGAGTGCTGACTTATATGTTAGAAGCGAGAAGTATAGATGAAGTATAGTAAAGCGGACTTAATCGGAGAGAAGCAATACTTAAATAGTGGTGAAGCCTCTTGGAGATATAAGCTCCTTTTTAAATGGTTTCCTTCTAAGGAGATCACGCTAGTGTTACACCTGCCCGAAAGCTACTTAGAACGTGCATGGTTACTGTGCCAAGATATAGAACGCATCACAGAGGAAGAGGGGCTGACACCAAAGATTTTATTAAATGTATTAGTAAGAAGCTTTCTGCTTGAACTTGCTAAGAAAGGCTCGATGCCAGCATATGAATACCTCCTCGACCGGTATTCAAAGGTACTGCAAATCGCTCATTATCAATCTGATCGTGTAGATGAATTTGAATTATTCGATAAGCCTAATGAACCTTTGGCTACATATCAAGTCACCTTAGATTACGATACAGTGTATAGGTTGGAGTGGTTTTTAAAAGAGCTGCACCTCTTAGTGGAGCATACGATGACGGTTGAGAAGGTATTAGAGATTCTATTTTGCTACATGATCGAGTTAGTACAGAAGGGGAATGCATCAAAGTTTTGTAGGGCTTTAATTGATTATGTAAATAGTATAAATGAATAAGGAAAAGCATGTTTAGACAAGGTAATCCTTCTCTAAACATGCTTTTTCTCGATTAACTAAACTTCCCGAAAATCACTCAATAAAAGATAGGGGGGCTATATATGTGGTCCTGCCGAGGGTTATGTTAACGTAAAGGGAGCCAAGGTAAAACTTAGCAAACAAGCAGGTTATACATGAGTTAATTAGTGCATGTTTTAAAAAGAAGATGTGAATGAAAGAGGAGGTAAGTACTGAAAGCCGTTATGTAAGTTCAAGCATTATGTTTTATTTTTTATCAATTCCTTCAGCTGTATTGTCACTCTTAATAGAAAGTGGGTCTTATTTATTTGAAGTTTTTGGCTGCGCTCCAACAAATAAGTGATTCTCTTCTTTACTTAACGGATAAAAAGGACTAAAATATATTTATATTAACCTAATTGGTTAATAAATTTTTCTGTGGGGTATAGTATGGATATCTACTATAAAACGAAAAAGCTAAAGAAAAAATTAGATAACCCCAGAGAAATGGTAAAAGAGTGGGGAAGTGAACAGGCAAAAAAGTTGATGAGAAGATTGAATGAAATTAAATCTGTTGACTGCTTAGCTGATTTGTATGACCTACCTGCTGTAAAGTGTCATCAATTGTCCAATAATAGAGACAATCAATTCGCTGTAACATTAAAGGAACCATACAGGTTGATTTTTGAACCGTATCATGAGGAGGAACCAGTACCTTTGAAAGCGGACGGTGGATTTGACACTTCAAGGATATCGTCAATATTAATAATAGAGGTGGTGGACTATCATGGCACCTAATAATGTTTATGAAGCTGATTTTGACTTTATTGTCGCCCCAGGAGAAACTTTATTGGAAACTATGGAAGAGCTTAACATTACTCAAACTGAACTTAGCAAAAGAACAGGGAGATCCCTTAAGACTATTAATGAAATAATAAAAGGGAAACAGCCCATTCTTCCAGAGACGGCTATTCAACTAGAAAAAGCTTTAGGAGTTCCAGCAAAAATATGGAACAATCTCGAAAAGAATTATAAGGAATCATTGGCTAAGGTTGAAGAACGTAAACAACTAGAACATGAAGTTGAGAAGTTGAAGCTCTTCCCGATTAACCAGATGATTAAATTTGGATGGATCGAGAAGAAAAAGGACAAATTATTACAATTAGATGTATTACTTAAGTTTTTCAGAGTTTCCACAATAGATAATCTAGAAGCTGTGTGGGAAGGTAAAGTTGCATTTAGGAAATCAGAAGCTTATGATACCAATGCTTTAGCTATGGCCACTTGGATAAGAAAAGCAGAAATAGAAGCGGAAAGTATCAAATGCCAACCATATAAAAAAAAGACATTTGAGGAAGTTTTAAAGAAAATTAGAAATGAGCTAGTTTCTGAAACAAATCCGAATAAAATAATAAGTGAACTACAACAACGATGTGCTACAGCTGGGGTCGCTGTAGTGTTTGAAAGAGAATTGAAAGGTTGTAGAGTAAGCGGTGCTACTAAGTGGATTGCGCCAGACAAAGCTCTAATTTCATTATCTTTTAGACATAAGTCACATGATCATTTATGGTTCACTTTCTTTCATGAAGCAGCTCATATACTTTTACACAAAAAGAGAATTATGTTTATTGAAGGGACAAAGTATGAGGGTTTTGAAGCTGAGGAACAGGAGGCGGATATATTTTCCTCAAATATCCTAATACCAAATGATTCTTTTGAACAGTTTTTAACCAAAGGGGATTATAGCGCTCCACATATTATAGAATTTGCAGAAGAACATAACTTGCATCCTGGAATTATAGTTGGAAGGTTGCAACATCAAAAAATTATCAGATATTCTGAATTAAACCACTTAAAGCAACGTTATGAGTGGGCTGATTGAAAGATCGCTTTTAAACAGCGATCTTTTTATTTTTCGCTCAAATTTAATAATAAATACAAACCTGATATATTCGCATAATTACCAGAAGGTAGGAAAAGAGAGTATTGTAAGAAATCGAATACAGAGTTTATCAAGAGCAGGGCAAAAATGCCGTGCTCTTTTTGTTCGCCCAGCATGGGCGAACTCTAACGGGTGAAAGTCCCGAGTACAACCCTGTAGCGGTAAGTACATAGCCAAAAGCAAGGGTGTCCATGGTGACGTGGAATCTGAAGGAAGCTCGAGGCAAACCTCCGGTCTGACGAACAGAAATCATATAGGAGGCAACGTATGAGGACGAGACTGCAAAAGAAGTTAAAATCCAATAGCTACAACTTTTATCATACGGTGTATATATGGCAGATGGATGGAGGGAAAGAGTTCGCACCTTAACTGGGGAGGTCTCACTGGTCTACACCAAAATCTTGTAGCGATACAAGGCTGGATAGTGAGAAGTCAGCAGAAGTCGTAGTAGTGAAGATAACTAATGAAAGTTAGAAGGAGCGAAGGGCTGAACAATTTCATCGTTATAGAAATCTCGATTGGAAGCGGAAATAGACCACTGGCATAAAGCGGAAAAGTGGATACCGACTTTACGAGACAGAAGGGAAATAACAAAGCATGTGTGGAGAAAAACTATTAGATAAAATTTTGGATACTGATAATCTAAATCAAGCATACAAACAGGTGAAAAGAAATAAGGGCGCCGCTGGCACTGATGGGATGACTGTGCAAGAGCTAGGGGCATATATCGCGCTGAACAAGAAAGAAATCATCTCTCAAATTCGGCAAAGAAAATACCAACCCCAACCCGTATTACGGGTTGAAATTCCCAAACCGAATGGCGGGGTAAGGCTCTTAGGTATTCCAACAGTTAAAGATCGGCTTATACAACAGGCCATTGCACAAGTTCTTACACCGATGTTTGATAAGAAATTTAGTGAGTATAGTTACGGATTCAGACCTAATAGGTATGCGGAGATGGCGATTATTCAAACACTTGAATACTTAAATGATGGTCATGAATGGATTGTAGATATCGATTTAGAACGATTCTTCGATACAGTTAATCACGATAGGTTGATGAACCTCGTTTCGAGAACAATCCAAGACGGAGACGTCATTTCTCTTATCCGTAAATTCTTAGTAAGCGGTGTACAGATTGACCAAGAATATAAAGAAACCGTTATAGGGACTCCCCAAGGAGGCAACTTATCGCCACTGCTTAGTAACATTATGCTCAACGAACTTGATACGGAACTCGAAAGTCGTGGACTCCGCTTCGTACGATATGCCGATGACTGTATCATTATGGTCAAAAGTGAAATGGCAGCGAGACGAGTGATGAGGTCAGTGACTAAGTTCATTGAAGAAAAGCTAGGTTTGATAGTCAACAGTACAAAAACAAAAGTAACAAGACCCAATGACTCTGATATGAAATTTCTGGGATTTGGTTTCTTTAAAGATCCTCAAATGGATATATACAAATCAAAACCGCACCAGAAGTCGATAGACAACTTTAAATTTAAACTGAAGCAATTAACTAGAAAGAACTGGAGTGTGGAAACGAAGTTTCAGGTTGAACGAATCAATCAAGTGATACGAGGTTGGGTTAATTATTTTAAAGTTGGCTACATGAAAAAGGCTTTAGAACGTATAGACAGCCACACAAGGTTTCGGTTGAGGATGTGTATTTGGAAGAAGTGGAAAACACCCAAGAAAAGAAGGAAGAACCTTATTAAACTTGGAATGGATAGACACGCTGCTTATAAATATAGTTATTCAAGCAAAGGAGCAGTGCGGATAGCTTATTCGTGGATACTTACGAAAACAATTACAAATAAGAGATTAACTCAGTTCGGTCTTATATCTAGTGTCCAACATTACATGAAAGTACATGCTTAGTATGAAATTGAACCGCCGTATACGGAACCGTACGTACGGTGGTGTGAGAGGTCGGAGGCAAATAGCCTCCTCCTACTCGATATTTTATGGAGGAGTTGAACACATTGGATAAAGCAACAATTGTACGGCTTATTGTCATGTTACTGGCTTGGTTCAATGCTTTCACAGCAGGAAGAGGGTAAGAGGTGCCGCACACCGATGAAACAATTGTATCTCTTGGTGTAGCATTCGCTATTTTCTTGTGGACAGCGTGGAAAGACAATGACATCACAAAAGAAGCTATTGCAAACAAGAAAATTTTAATAGGGTTATAAGGAGATGAGAAGCGTGACTAAACAAGTAATGGAATGTGTATTTTGTGGCAAAGAAATCACATGGAGTAAAGAGCTAATCGTAGAAGGAAACCATGGGGAGCCGGTATACGATATTGCAAGGAGGTTGAGCCGATTGAGGAAAATTAAAATCTTTGTCGATCCAAATTCAGCGGCACATAACAAAAGATGAACTAGTTGATAAATTTAACAATAATAAGTTACATGAAACTAAACACCTTCTATTCTAAACCCTAAAAAACACCCATTCAGTTGAAAATAACACAGCTTACATCGTACCAATTATTTATCCTATAAAAAAATAAGTAGGGTGGCTCTGCTATCTTGAAAGAGGGACAATATGAAAAATATTAACCTAAAAGGAATTGAATTGAAATTAATTGGAGCAATTGTCGTTAGTTTATTAATTAGTTCGCCAATTTCGGCTTACTTATACTCTTTAATCGCTCAATATGTTCCCGGCGGCTATGCAGTATATGTGAATACGTTTGTAACATTAATTGTAACAACGACGTTCATTTTGATATTTGCTCGTATAATTATTATTCGTCCTCTGAATCTTGTGGAATTATCAATTAAGCAAGCATCGAAGGGAGATTTAACAACATTGATTGAATACCAATCAAATGATGAGATTGGAAGGCTCTCATCTTCATTTAACGAAATGATTAATAATTTAAATCACATAATAAAAAAAACAAATCAAACAGTCTTTGAGGTTACAGAACATTCTAGTCAATTAAACACTGTTGCAGAAGAGAATAATCGAGCGATTGAACAAATTACATATTCAATCCACGAGATAAATGGAGGAGCCGAAGGGCAGGTTGAAAGCGCACATGATTTAGTTGATGTCGCCAAAGAAGTGTCAAGTAATATGTCGGAATCAGCTTCCTCGATTCAAAAGGTCTCTACACTAGCGATGTCAACGAATGAAAAGGCGATTAAGGGAAATGAAATGGTGATAGATACGATTAATCAAATGAATGCTATTCATCAATCGGTGGGTCATGCATCTGGGGTCATCAGTTCACTTGAAGAGAAATCCAAAACGATTGGAGATGTTGTGGGAATTATTACAGGTATTGCCGACCAAACAAACTTACTCGCCTTAAATGCAACGATTGAAGCAGCGCGTGCTGGGGAGCATGGCAGGGGGGTTGCGATCGTTGCTGAAGAAGTTAGGAAATTAGCAGAGCAATCAACACGGGCTGGGGAAGATATAAAGAATATTATTATAGATATTCAATCTGAAACGATACAAGCGGTAAAATTTATGGATGAGGGTAAATTAGTTGTGAAACAAGGAATAGAGAAGGTCGATCAGACTGGAAAAGGGTTTACCGGAATACTTGAAGATATTAAAGAAATATCGAAACAGACTCAAGAGATTTCCGTAATCGTTGAAAACGTCAATCAACATTCTCTTAGTATGGTTACGAAAATTGACGATGTAGCGGTTATTTCTGAACAGGCTTCAGGGAGCATTCAGAACGTTAGTGCCTCAGCACAGGAACAGAATGCATCAATGGAGGAGATTTCTGCATCCGTTACGCTATTAAATAAGATGGCGCATGAGTTATTAAAAGAACTGCAGACCTTTAAAGTAGCTTAATGAAATCATGTAGATACGGATAAGATCGAGATGATATTAGGGACATAGTTGTAATCATGATAATAAACACAAAAAAGTAATCCACCCTGTGCTTACCGGCTAAGGTGGATTACTTTCATCAGATCAATACCGACCGCTTATTCTGCGGGTCATGCAATTGTATGGAGTTGAGTGTAGGTAGCACTCGGCTTTTCTTATTATATGCAACTCTAAATCATTTAATAATGTCTCTCTATATTATAAAGGGTAAAGGGATGGAATGTAACCTAAATCCTATCAAACCAACATCTACATTAATTTCCACCGAATGATATTATATTTCCCAAAAATCACTCATTTTAATATCTGGATCTACTTTCCTTACACTTTTCAATATCTTCTTCATTACTACTTGACTTGGTACATAATCCACTTCATTACATGCTTTCGTTAATGTACGTCTACTGACCCCAGTTTCTTTAGCAAACTCCACTGTCGTGACACTATGTTTATCTATGAACTTTCCTAATTTACTTCTCTTTTTTCCTATTCCAAACATCGTTACCCCTCCTGTCCTATGAGAACCATACTTGACCAAAGGGTGAAAAAATATACTCACATTGAGTAAAAAATTGCACATATAGGACAAGCCGTCACTCATATCATTCATTAAGACGTAAAACAAGACGTCAATCATTAAGGAGAGTGATTACATGAGTAAAGAGCAAGCATTGGAACTATTAAAGCGATCAGACGTCTATCTTATAGAGAACGGACGTCAGGAACTAATCAAGATCGTAGAGAAAGAAGGGGATTGAAATATATAGACCTACTGTACGATACCCAGACGTCTACAAGGGATATATAGATGACGTCTTTGATGCTACTTCATTAGATCGTAATCAAATTATGAGAGCAGCATTGTTTCAAGCAGCGCTTTCAAAGAGTTTTCATGTACTTATATGCGATTATTTGAAAGAAGGGAAGGAACTACCTAAACCACGATGGAGGGCAATGGATCAGTCAATTTGGCTAGAAGGCCCAGCTAAACAGCAGGCTATCGAAAAAGAGAAGCAACCATTGTTGATTAGTCAGTCAAAAACAAACGGGAAGATTAGTATTATCATCACATGATATCGGGGATAAGCATTCGTTTCCAATTCCTTCAATTGGGCGCCTCAGGTAACGGCTAAACGTGGATTTCAAACGCATTTGGCGTTCAAGCATGCCATCAATTTTATAACGTTAAGTATACTCGCCCCTGAACTCTTAGATGAATTAACTGTAGCCAAATTCGAAGCGGACGACAGTTTTCGGAAGCTGATTCAAAAATACCGGAAAGCGTTTTCTCCGTGAAAGAGCATTAAGTTAACTTATAAAGCCATCGATAAACTTAGTATGGATTGCTCTTTTAGATTATAGTGGATCTTAGTTCCGTATTTAGTGGCTTTTGGGTCCGCAATTGGTGGTTCGAAAATCCGTATCAGTGGCTCTTTTCTCATGCAATACTCACAACTTAAGAAACATGTCGATAGATGTGTATTTCTGTTATATATAATAATGTATACCTATTAAATAGTATTGAATCAATTAAATGGTTTACCTCTAATGGTGATATGAACAGAAGTGTAATGAATCTTGCACTTTTTCTCTCCTAAAAATAGCCTGTACGTAGCATCTAGCTGTATACAGGCTTTTCTATATAGAAGATCGATTAATAAGGCCTCAAGCTTTTGTTATAAAGGTGTGGTTGCTCATTAGTAGCACAGATTTAAGAAAGACTCTCCATCCCTTATATTTGTAGAATTTGGGATTAATGAAGCTGGATTATAGTCGTGAATCGCCTCTCCAGTTATCTAGATGAAAATCCCATGATCTTCCAGTGGAGCTATTGGTAACTCTACAATACATATACATTCCAATTGTATATAAATTGTCTATTTGAACTGCTTTTGTAGACCAAGAGCTGGCTGTTAAGTTAAATCCAAATGTTGTACCAATTATATTGGAAGAGCCTACTAGTCTATCTCTATATCCTCCACTTACAAAACCTTCTTGCCCATATCTTATTCTCTGATTACTAATCCTAATTTGACTGTCTTGAATACTCCAACTACCTTCTACTCTTGTTAAATAATAATGCGGCTTTGTATTCACAAGACGTTCACGTATAGTGAAAGACGACCTTCCATATACAGAATATGAATTATCCCATTCGTTTTTTCCATCTACATATGAATTTAAAATGCCTACCATTGGCTCGTTTTCTTGACTTGTTTCTTCGGATACCATAAAGGAATCGACAATATATTCTTTATATTCGTTTCCTAGTTCATCTCTTTCAACTTTGACTAACTGTGAAGTTGTTACTACATCTAATAATAACTCTTCGTTAGTCTCAGTATCTACGATCCTACCCCTGGCATTATTGTTCAAGATACTCTCGTCAGATATTTCATTAATATTGTTTAAGGCGTTCGAATAATTCTTTTTCATCTTTAATTGGGTTCTTTTCTTGAATAACTTCTTTAGCTCTCTCTAGTCCTATATTAGATTCAGCAAGTGTATTAGGTGTAATTAAAAAAGCAATAGTTATAAGTAAAATCAAACAAAAGTATGTCTTTTTCATAATTATTCCCCTTTTTATAGGTATACCTATGTGTTTTACCGGTAGTAATATAGTATCACTAATTATTTTTTAACATAATACTTTATAAGCATGTTAATAATTTTATTAATGGATTATCCTTTATAATGAATAAGGTCAAGATTAAATTCAAATTAGGAAGGGTGGTTAAAGTGAAGGGCAAAAAAGTAATATTATTAAGTAGTATTGTAATCCTAATTATTGTAATAAGCTATGTGTTAAATAATAACTCTAAATCAAACGTTATATTAAATCCCGAACCACAGGCCAATGGGTTGTATTATGCTGAAAGTGAAAATTGGGTAATTAATCTATCTATCAATGAAGCTGGTAGTTATGACTTAGCAATCAAACCAATTAATTGGGATAATGAGAATGATTTTGCAGAAGTGAAAATCGCATCTATAGATGGTGAAAACATTCATGGTTCCTATGATTTGAAAAATGATTTACCTTTTAATAATCAAATCAAGTCTTGTTGTAGTAACTTTGAGGATAATAACTCATACATAGATGTTGAATTGATATGGGGTAAAAAAGAAGGTAACCAAGATAGTGAGCAGATAACATTAAATTATGTTGAATAATTAAAGTAATGACCTTAATTATTTTTATGTCGCAAAAGAAGGTGTCTTACAAAATACAAGACATCCTTCTTTTTTAATCCTTCCTTTTACTCCTAATTGCCATCATGAAGCAGTACCTAGCAGTATTAAGCAACTACAAAAACAAGCGACAACGTCGGTACCAACCAATATGGTGTTCTATAATCTATATATTTACCAAGCATGAGTCTTCTAATTTACTTTGACGATAGAGGAATAGTCGAGGTGGATTTTGAAACTTTCTTCCGTTAAAATAGTGATTTTTTGGTTAGAACTGCTAGGCTTTAGAATTCTTCCACTTACGCTCTGAACGGGGATTCTAAGTCCCAATAATAGATAATAGCAGGTTCTGCATACATTTTTTTTCTTCGATAACATACCCAATTTCACTTAATTGATGTTGATCTAGTTGGGGTTTGCTTGGTTTCCGTTTTTCTTTCCTTTCCTTGCGTATCATTTCAAGGTGCTCTGGAATAGCCATTTGTGTCCACTTAATCATTCCGCGATATTGCATTGGCATACACTTCCTTATATTTGTAGTTTATAAGAACGTAAGTTCGGTGCATGCTCATTATAACTCAATAAAACGGATAATCAAGAGGAGTGGGGTCTCTGGAATACAATCTTTTCCCAAAAGAATCTTATCTATGTATTGACGTTAAAAGCTTTTACGCAAGTGTGGCGGCTGTGAAAAGAGATTTAGGTCCGCTGAAATGTATGTTAGCTGTGGTAGGTGACACGAACCGGCATATTAGCAGCAACTCCTAAATAAAAAAAGTGGGAAGTCCAAATAGATAGTCGTATGTGGGAAATAAAGTGATAAATTAATATAAATAGGTATACTGTAAAGCATAATCGAACAATTATGAATAGTATGTAGCGTATGACCATTCAGGGCTAGAATGGCTTTAGTTAACAGTTGCGATAAACAACGGCAACTGTTTTTATGTTTATCCGCAGCCGTTATAGTTACCTACAACTGTAGGTTAATACCTGACGACTACTTGCTAAACAAAGTAGAATATACTGCTTATAGGCTTATGGGGGATCATTTGAGAGGAAAAAATGTTATATGGACATGTGAAACAAAGCATTTGTCATTTTAGTCGTATTCCAAAATGCTTATAAAGAATTATCTCAAATCAATTTGACCACCGGTGGTTAGGCTCAGGGAAAGTTACTGCCTGTTCCACCACTATTAGTAGTAATACAGAAGAATTGACTTACACTATTCAGGAAGAAGAATTAAAAGTAACTCAAGAATACTACCCTATAATAGGTGAATTTGTTCCGCTTGATTCAAATGAAACTCCTTTATTCACTTATGCTTATCATTTTGATATTAATAACGCTAAAAGAGAATATTTACGAGCAGGAGAAGAATTATTATTTGAATATTACATAAAGAGAGACAATACTAACATGTTGGAGATTGATTTTCTAATAGATAATTTTACTGAGGAAACTATTACAAATAGTATATTTTTCTTTATAGTTAATGATTTGGCCAATTTAAGAACCTTGAAGGGAAAAGAATGGTCCAAAGTTATTAAAGTAGAGGCAGAGGCAGAGGCTAATACTAATTTTGAGTTGTTATTAGATATAGAAGGGGGGCATCAACGTGAAATCTCTGTATTTACATTGAATCAAAATGTTCCCGAAGGATACTATATGCAACCTAGACCAGTTTTAGCAAGATATATTATTCTCAATAACGTATATTCGGAACCTAAACAAGCTCCAAATAATGAAGAGCCAAATAACTTAGAAATTACAACTGCTTTTCAAGATGCTAGTAAAAACAATGTAGTAGTATTTAACGATAATGGAGAGGTTAATGAAGATATTCCGGAAATAACCCAGTTGGAGATACATGGGATTGACTACCCTATGGATGTTAATGTTACTTGGTTTGATACAGACGGGAACTTTGCTGTTATATTTAATGAGGAAAAATTTGAACCTAATTCAATAATTAATATAGAACTACCTAAAGTGAGTTTAACCTCCGATGTGGAAAGCTATAGGCAGTTTATCGCTTTCAAAAACCTAAGTGGTGAAGCGATACTTGAGGAAGCTTTTTTTCCAGATAGAGTAAGTACGTCTTCAGAATTTATAATGGAAGTTCCTACTAAAAAATAATTATATTTACATTATAGTATTCTGTTTCTAGTACTTATTTAGGAGGAATACATATGAAAAAATTAGGTTTAAGTTTAGTATTTGTTAGTTCATTATTAGGTTTCAGTTTAATAGGTGGAGATAACGCAGAGGCTGCTTCAACGTCAATCTCTACTGGACAAAAGACAAGTTCTTATTCATCAACAGTCTCTGTACCTGCTAATGGTGTATACCGTGTAAATGTTACTAGTCATGCGGGGAGCCTAGCTGCTAATGTTAGTTTAAATGGAAGTGTGTTATTTTCTACCACCCCTGTCTCAGCCGTTAATGCGCAAAATTGGGATTATAGAAGTAATAATGGTGGGAATTACAGAGTTCAATTAACATGTGTATCTGGAACAAATTGTCGTGGTACGGGTTCGGTAACTCGTAGATAATTAAATTTGCTATTTTGGAATTGATCTTATATCAATGCACCCTAAGCTAATAATAGGGTGCATTTTTTATGAGCATTTATAAATGATACAAATTTATCGATTGTACCAGAACTTAATTAACGAAGAATAAAAAGAATATGGAATAGAAGTGGGGATGACAAGTTCATAGGTAGGGATATGATTCAATCAAATATAAAATGAAGGGGAGTTTGATAATATCTATTATACTGAAGAGGCACGCACGAGCAGAGATATTAGCCTTTTAGGTTCCTTAAATATGCAATTCTTAATTACCTTTAATGAGAAAGATTGTATGAAAAACATTCGTTTTTCTCTGATGGAAACAGGCATCGAGCCTGTTTTTGTGGTTGCTGAAGCAACCGCTTAAAACCAAAAGCCTGAGCATATTAAAAGATACAAGCTTTAATGTTCTTCTTTTGTTTTATCATTCTTGGGAATTGGTATTATTAATTAATCTGGTAATTGATCACTTACACTTTGAAGGTCAACACGTTATGTAACGGTTAGTAAGTTAATAATATTAAGAAATAGAAGTACAAGCTAAATAGATAAAAAAGATGGGCTAACTAAGAAAAAAATAGAACTTGGTTTGAATACTTACTTGCATGATATTGGCATTATAAGAGGAAATTATAACTAGCTAATTCATATAAAATTTCCTTCACCTTCTCCCATGGTTGCGTTAGGATAATGTGTAAAGGTTTGGAAGACCGCTATTAGAAACGTAGACTCTTATGAAATAAGGGGGCTAACTAGATGGTAATCAGTTACAAAGAATTAAAGATTAAAGTTTTTCCTAGTGTATTAGTGGCTTTAGGATTATTGATTCTATTGTAAGAGAATAGGAGGAGTAAACCTTTACTGTTATACCTAAAGTTGGAAGTGTGATGAGGAGGGTTTTCTTGAACAAATTCTTAAAAAGGAGGCTTTACAGTGAAATTAGGATTTAGAGATTTTTATTACTTAGACGCGGATTATGTGGATAATCTTTTAGGATTTATTGAAGGGTTTATTGAGGAAGAAGTATCTAAATTAGAAAGGAAGGAAACCACTACCCATGGTAAAGCAAAAGCTATGGGGATCGCCGAAACAGGTAGAGATTCTAAAAAGGGTGAAGAGTTCACTAGAAGAGGGAAAACAACACCTGAAATAAAATTTAAAAAAGTGATAGATTATTTAATAGACAATGACTTAGATCAAATAGATTCATTTAATGAAGATTTATGGGAAATGCTAATTCAAGAAGAAGAAATCATTGAGGTTAGAGGTGGACTACACTTTACACAAATTTATGATTTAGTGAAAGATGTAAAATTTATAGGGAGTACAGGTAAAGAATTGGGCATTATAGACGAAAAAGAAGTTGAGTCTGTAACTGTAATGTTAGACAAGCTTCGTGAGATACAAGATAAAAATGGTATACCAGTCAAAATAAATACAAGAGATGATACCTACAGTTTCATTACCTATTTGAATGAAAAGTATCTATTGAAGGACAAAGTTGAAGTTGTGGGGAATGACTTCAGAATGCTTTGTAAAATTGAGCGCATTATACCCAAAAGTGAACAGATTGAGCTTTTTGATTTGAAAGAAATAGAGAAAAAATATTCGAATAGAGAACAAAGAAGAAAAGGTAAAGTAACGGAATTACCGCCAGAATTTAATGAGGTTGTAGAAGGACCTGCCGCCGTGGTCTTACCAATAGCAATTTATCGGTAATTGAAAGTTATGAAACTGAAATTAATTACTTAGTCTATTGTTTTCGGTAAGGGGAAAATCAAGAACCTACTAACATTATTAAAGTACCGAAATATTTAGTGTTTCAATGATTATTGGGCGGCAGCACGACAGACTGATCCAAAAGTAAAAAACACTTTTGGTCATTCTGGTACGTGTCGCTTCAACATTAAACAGCTCAATAACCACAGACTGTAAGGCTCATGCTTCGTCCACACTCTGTAGGTTCCTGATCTGTTTGCGGTAAACCGCCATATTGAACGAGCCGAAGATCAAACGAATAGAAACCACAGGATAGCAGCCATTCGGCTGTTTTTTTATTTTGGGGTATTTTTCCGTTTGCCCCCCGAATAGTAAACCCTTTTGACATCTAACCTTGTAGCAGGTAGGACACCCTACCCTTTCCTGCTACAAGGTAAGATGCAAGCAAAAAGCCAGTCAATAAACTTTCACGGCATATCCTCCACTACGTTTCGGTATTCCATATTTTATGGACAGTTTTTCGCAAGGGTTTTTATTCTCCTCAGCAAACGGGAAAAATCCTCCCCTTTGGGAACTTCACCTTTCGGGGGACCAACCAAAAAATAAAGAGTGAAAGGACTGTTCGAGGATGAGTAAAAAAATCTATGAAATGATCACAAACCAAATCATTGAAAAGCTTAAAGCAGGTACGATTCCATGGAGACAACCTTTTAAAAATGGATTAGCGGTTAATCGGAAAACGCAAAAGCCTTATCGTGGAATTAATACCTTTCTTTTAGATGACGGTGAATATGCGACATTTAAGCAAATTCAAGAAGCAGGAGGAAAAGTGAAAAAAGGAGCGAAAAGTCAAATCGTTGTCTTTGGGAAAATGCTTGAGGTCGAAGAAGAAGATTCAGACCAATTAAAAAAGGTTCCTATGTTACGTTAATACAAGGTATTTAAAGTAGGCGAACAGACAGAGGGGATCAACCCGAAACGAGAGCTAGAAACCTTTGAGCATGATCCAATTGAAGAAGCAGAAAAGATCATCAGAGAATATATAAATAGCCCTACGTATAGTTTTCGTTCAGGGGGAGCTTGGTACAAACCATTTGAAGATCATATCAATGTCCCACCAAAAGAGGACTTTGAACATATCCATGACTATTACTCCGTTTTCTATCATGAAATGATTCATAGTACAGGACATTACAGCCGATTGAGGCGAGAAGGAATTATTAAACATAATGGGTTTGGTAGTGAATCATACAGCAAAGAAGAACTAGTAGCCGAGTTAGGAGCTTCTATGCTATGTGGAGTGACCGGCATCGTCAATCAGACGATTGAAAATAATGCTTCTTATATTGATTCATGGATGAAAAAGTTACAAGATGATCCAACTTTGATTGTGAAAGCTAGTCAACAGGCTCAAAAAGCATGTGATCATATTCAAGGGGTTATATTCAACACGAAATAAATAGGCTGCTTTTGCAGCCTATCTCCCTATATTCTACTCATTTATCACATGAGAATTAACGTTAATAAAGCAGCTGCTGAAGGTGATGATATGAATGAATATGATCAAGTTTCATACAAAGAATATGAACAAGCTACTCGTAAAGTGTGGTCAATTGAAAACAAGATTAAAGATCGCATTGGGTATTATCCGCAAAAGATCACAGAGCCGTTTCTAGCAAGCTATCTGGAACGGATCGAGCGATCCGAAGTGAAGCCTATGAAAATCTATAAGAAGGAGGAATGATGAATGTGTTCATTTCATTTATAGTGTCATGTGTGCTATCACTTATGCTATTTATCTGTGCCTGAAATGTGGCCCGTAAGATGATCCTTTTTCTCATTAGAAATCCTTTGAAGCTCGTTGCACTTGGTGTCATGGTCCAAATTGTTTTAATGAATTGGAATGGCTATAGGATCATTTAGACAAACAAAGAGACAACCTTTAATGGTTGTCTTTTTAGCTTAAGCTATTGTTATTTGAACTATTTCTTTTTTGGTTTTGGTTTCGCAGAAAAATATTGATCTC
The DNA here is from genome assembly GCF_040939795.1 of Alkalihalophilus sp. As8PL. Taxonomy (GTDB): domain Bacteria; phylum Bacillota; class Bacilli; order Bacillales; family Bacillaceae_D; genus Alkalihalophilus; species Alkalihalophilus lindianensis. Next base: position 54,929 of record NZ_CP162550.1, on the reverse strand, counting down.
GTACTTTTAAAATCTCAGCTGCGATTTTTTTAGCTTCCTCTTTCGTCATATTTGATCATCTGCCTCTCTCATTTTAATGTATAGAAGCATTGTGTCCTAGACTTAGAGATTTTATACATAAGGTTCTCCCCCACTCCATATATATGAAATTAAGTCTAATACAAAACGACAGTGTCTCAGACATATTTTGGTGAAATGGAGGTTTAAAGAGATGGGGAAGGTAGAAGAAAAGAAGAAGAGAAAAGTGAGAGCAGATAAAAAGATGGAGATCAAACCAACCGTTCATCACAGTTTAAAAGAAGCTATTTATGGTCTTTCTTATATCACTGATCGACCAGTGAAAGATGTTGCGGAAGCTATTGTGGTATCAGGTTTGGAATCAAAAAAAGTAATCGAATATTTGTCTAATGATTTCCGAAGAGATTTTTTGCAAGGTAGTACTTTATATGTTGGGGATCTGGAACGTGACTCAAAACAGAAAGATCAAACATCAGGAGTTAAAGGGCGTCTTTCCATTCGCTTTCAGCAGCATGACTTTGAATCCATCAAACAATTAGCCTTTGCCTTAGATGTAACCCCTTCCAGAGCAACCTCCATTATCATAGATGCGAGTATTCGTAATAGTAACTTCATAGATCGTTATCTTCAGAGAACGGTGCGAGCACAATTAGATAAAAGAAGATTATTAGAACTAAAAAAGATAATGAGATTTATTACTCAAAACAATCCATACGAAGAATTTACATGGGGGGATTTTATATCGTGGTTGCTCTTTGAGTTGAAGAATGGCACTGGAAAATTAAGCGATTGGGTTGATCAGAATAAGATCAAATAAATTAGCTCTCAAATGAGAAACGACAAGGTTTTTTTGCTTGGTTGTTTGATAAATGATGTGTGGGTGTTTTACACATAGCAAAAAGCGCCTGACATTTCAGGCGCTTTTTGTACTACTTCATCCTATAATCGTATCCGGTAAAATACTTATATATATATTAAAAGATATTATCTGAATTGTCTATATAATTGTTTATAAAAAAGTTGCACCGTTTTACCCCTTTAGATCTTCTAAAGAGGTGTTTTATATTGAGAAAAGAAGAATATATGAATTGAAAGATCAATTAAGGAACAGTTATTCCGTTAAAGGTCCATATAATTGATTAAAAATAGGCGTTAAATTGGATATTTATGTTTAAATAGTGAGAGTTTGTGAAGGTTTATACTTAAACTAACGAGGCAGGATTATTTAACAAGGGGTATGCAGTTTAATGCTATCCTCAAAAAAGAAATGGAGTTTTGATTAAAATTACTAAATGTTTAGTTAGATTAGTAGAGAAAGGTGACGTATGAAAAAAAGAGTTAATTTTTTATCAGAGGCTTTCGCAGTGGTTTTTTTCACTTTAATGGTTGTCATAGACTTCTTTCCCGATATAGGAATAAATATGTCGATAGGAGCAATAGGGGTTGTAACATTTATCTTATTAGCTGTTATTACTCGTCATAAAGGAGAACCAGTGTTTAGCTCGAAAAAACAAGAACTTATTTTTATTGTTCTTTCGGGGATATACTTTTTCTCCTTACTTATAATTTTAAGTTTACTCGGTGGTGTTTCTCAGGTTGGTATTGGTATCACTAATCCAATACTATGGGGATTATATTTGATAGGAGTTCTTACTTCCTATACTAAGTATAAGAAGGAGTTAAAACAATCAAACAACAATGAAAGCGGAACTTTTCAATAATTGTTTAATAATATTGTTAAGCTAAACCAGCTAATAGTTTGTCAACAATTTCAATAAAAAAATGAAATTACACATGCTATACTAAAAATGAGTATACCAAATAACCTACCAATCTGTACTTTTTGGAAGGTCTTGGTCTATCTAGTTAGATATAGCTATCAAGCTACATCTTGGAAAGGTGTTTTGCTTTTCAGTAAAGCATAAATCCAATGTAAGAGTTTATTGACACAAGCAATGACAGCGACTCTAAATGGTTTACCTTCTTCGCGTTTTTTATCGTAAAACTCTCTGAGTCTCTTGTTCCGTGCAATAATTTCGTCGGTTGTCTTTTGCTTACGAGAATCTCTAATCCCGCATTGAACGGCCATAAATAAGGCATGTCTCAGTCTGGAAGAGCCTCTTTTAGTTATCCGATTAACGGAAGCTGTAAACTTTCCTGAAGAGTAAACACTAGGGTCGACTCCAGCGAATGCAACCAACTTCTTTGGGTGATTAAACCGATCTATCTCACCGATCTCAGAAATAATCGTGGCGGCGATCTTTTCTCCAATTCCGGGAATAGATTGGATAATCTGATATTCTTCAATTTCTTTCGCAAGGGCATCTATTTCAGTTGCGATGTTGGATAGGTGCTCTTGGTATTGAAGAACGATGTTCGTTAACATCTCCAAATTAAAAATATGACTCTCATACAAATTCTTTTGAAACGGGTTACGCAAGGCAGCCTCTCGCAGCTTTTGTGCTTTTTCTATGGCCCACCTCTCAGAACGACTTTTACATAACGAAGCGATCTTTTCGACCAATTCAGACTCATCCACTTGTAAGACAGCCTCTGAAGTTGGAAAAGCCTGCAGGGTTAATAACGATACCTTCGAATACAAACTACCAAATACGCCTCTGTATTCAGGAAACACCTGATCCAATAAGGAATGGAGTTGTAGTTTCGTATTCGCCGATACTTCAGCGATCGTCTCTTGTTGTCTGGTTAAATTACGAAGATTTAAGAGTTGAATCCCTCGTTTTTTATAGGGTTCAAGCTCCTCCTTGTAGTAAAGCTCGCACAAATGATATGCATCAACGGCATCTGTTTTTACCTTGCGTAAGCTCGAACTTTTCGCTCGATGCGAAATGAGTGGGTTGATGACAATATACACATACTTTTGGTCCTCCAGAAACTGAATCACAGGTAGATGATAATGACCTGTCGACTCTAAAACCACAGAAGGTGGTTGTCCTTGTGCTGCTTGTTCGACTTCTTGAAGAAATGCCAAGAATGTCTCGAGACCCTCACGATTATGTTTAATACTGAAACTCTTACGATAAGGCTTTCCCTTGTCCAAGAAGGCTTGAACCTGACTTTCTCCTTTTGAGACATCCAGACCGATGACTGGATTCATTGTTTATCAACTCCTAGAAATAAATTAGTCGGTAACCCCTAGAGCTTCTTGTAGTGTCATAGGTTCGCTTGTTAAACGGGATCATTTCTATGTCCCAACCAGCCTGAAACATGTTCATACAAGTAGGGGGCGAACAGTTTAGCTAACGGGATCGAGTCCCACGGGTGCGACGTTCTACCCCGACTACCGCTATCATATGACCATAAAAAATAAGGTCAACCAGAAATATTTTCTTATCTGGCTAACCTTATATTACGAACGGGTGCGTTAGTTGAAGAAAATAAACCAAAAAAAGTGATGGATTATTCCATCACTTTTTCTAATGCTATTTTATTGTTAATTACAATGCGATTGACATGACCAATACGGATTCGATTTATCATTTTGCACCTCTTAACCGAACCCGTTACTAATGGGGCAGCTTCTTTTAAACAAATACTAAATTAACGCTCGTATATAATTACCAATAATCAATAAGATAAACATAAGTATAATTGTAGGAATAATACCTTTCTTTTGTAACCCATCGAAATAATACATTAAAAATACAATGAAAACTGCACCTGAAAACAGTATGATATATTCTCCCATAGCATACTCCTTTCTATTGATCCGGTGTCTCACTGAAATACATGATTTTTTCTTATACAGCATACCCTCCCTAAAAGTTGCTACTGTACCAACTCTCGGAGAGTTATATATCGTGTTCACTTTTTCAAAAAATCTCCCAAAAAGTAGATTGATAAAAAAAGTGAATGTTAAAAGAAAGTCCCTTTAATATAGTTTGAAACTGCTAAAAGGGCAAACAGTATTAATACTGAGGGGGCAATCGCCTTTTTAGGCATCCTCTTTTTATCAAAATAGTGAAATAAGATACAAAAGCCAATCGAAATGACTAGCAACCAAATGTATTCCCCCATAATTATTTCTCCTTTCCTTAAGGTGTTTGCCTAGAAACATTTCCATCAGGTTTCAACGTAAAAAGAACACGAGGACTATTTTCCCACTCGTCACGATCTTTACTAAGGTATACTAAAACCTCTTTTGTCCCAGCCTCTGGCACAGGAGTACCGACTATCTCACCCCAGTAACGAACCTTCTTTTGAGCTTCATAGCCTAGAAAGCCAGCACCTATAGAACCAACAGGATACGGATATTTATTGTCTATTCTCTTTACTAGGCCACCTAAGCGAGGAACTCTATTAGCATAATAGCCTAATGCAAACATTCCTGCGAATTCAGCAGACCTGTGTGTAAGTTGACCAGCAATATAATTTACCTTACCTTGCTGAGCATTCTGAGTGTAATACCAATAATCCGGATTGTCCTTAAATATGATAAGCTGATCATCTACAACTTCGTACCGTATTGAAACGCCATCTACTGTTACACTGGAAGGCTCTTTTCCCAAATAAGCTGCCGCATCAAAACTTTCCCCTTTAGTGATAGCCATTTTTCCATTATCACTTTCCCATTCGATCGTGCCATTACTCCATTCCTCTTTGCCATCCTTATTCGTTGGAGCAAGCGTAGCATTTAGCTGTGTATAATACGCTAATGGATTATGCCATTTCTCAAACGCCACAGGTGCTTTTGAACGGAATGATAAGTCATTAGAAAAAGGATTCGCTTGTCTATGTCGTGTAGATAAAGAAGAATGTAATAAGAGGGATGCCGGTGAATAGTGTAGAGCTATTGAATTGAAAGTAGCTAGCCCCTTAGATGATTGAAAGGCTGATTGAATCTCTTGCAAATAATTATTCATGAGAACAAGATCTTCTTCAAGAGTATTTAGACTTGTTGTGGCCTTCTGGTCTAATTCGTTTAATTGTTCAACCGTTTCTGTTCCTTGTTTTTTCGCTTGTAAGATATCCTGCTGGACGTGCTCATCTGATATAGGTGGCAAGTGAATAAGGTCTGATACCCTCTGCATAACAGCATTTGTAGAAGATGTCAGTTTAGAGGTAGCTTGTTCTAGTTGAGCCAATCCATTAAGTACATCTTGTTCAATATATTGTTCTCGCACGACTCCAGATGGAGAAGGTTCGAAATGAGATACATATTGTTTTATTTGATCTAACGTTGTGTTGTATTGAAGAAAGCTAAGATTTAGAAATTGAAGAAAGGGAAGGTGACATTGCTCATAAAAAGAACGGATCGCTGAAGCTGATTCACCGGTAAAGAGGTGATTAATTTGTAAGAATGAAGTAATCGAAACTTCAATTTGATTAATCTGTTCCTGTTGCGTATGTACGTGTTTTTGTGTGTCCTCGATCCCTCTAAGTAGATCATCCACTACTAATGTTTTCATTACTACACCTCACTCCCAATATCTAATGAAAATTTTAACATATTATAGGATTTTGTGAAAATAATTCAAGTTTGCATGGGAGAAGAGAAGGTTTTGACGCTAAAAATTAGAAGCCCATATTTCAAGCATGAGCATTCTAATTTACTTTGATGATAGAGGAATAGTCGAGGTGAATTTTGAAACTTTCTTCCGTTAAAATGGTGATTTTTTGATTTGTACTTGGCTTAAGAATTCTTCCATTAACGCTCTGAACGGATTCTAAGTCCCAATAATAGATTGTCGCAGGTTATCACACATTAATTTTTCTTCGATAACATACCCAATTTCATTTAATTCCTGTTCATCTAATTGGGGTTTGATTGGTTTCCGTTTTTCTTTCCTTTCTTTGCGGATCATTTCAAGGTGCTCTGGAATAGCCATTTGTGTCCACTTAATCATTCCGCGATATTGCATTTACAAGCACTTCCTTTTATTTTCAGTTAATAAGAACGTAAGTTCGTGTATACTGATTATAACGCAATTAATCGGATAATCAAGAGGAGTGGGGACAGTGGAGTGCAACCTTTTTCCCAAACAGTCTTATCTATGTATCGATGTGAAAAGCTTTTACGGTAGTGCGGCAGCTGTGAAAAGAGGATTAGACCCGCTAAAGTGTAAGTTAGCTGTTGTAGGTGATACGAATCGGCACATTAGCAGCAACTCCTTAATTAAAAGAGTGGGGAGTCCAAATTGATAGTCGTATGTGGGAAATAAAGTGATAAGTTGATATAAATAGATATATTTTAAAGCATTATCGAACAAAAATGAATAGTATGTAGCGTATGACCATTCAGGGCTAGAATGGCTTTAGTTAACAGTTGCGATAAACAACGGCAACTGTTTTTTATGTTTATCCGCAGCCGTTATAGTTACCTACAACTGTAGGTTAATACCTGACTACTACTTGCTAAACAAAGTAGAATATGCTGCTTATAGGCTTATGGGGGATCATTAGAGAGGAAAAAATGTTATATGGACATGTGAAACAAAGCATTTGTCATTTTAGTCGTATTCGAAAATGCTTATAAAGAATTATCTCAAATTAATTTGACCACCGGTGGTTAGGCATTAATAGTAATAGGAAGGACCTTTGCATATTGGGATAGATTATGATTTAGGTTTTTATACAGCAGCAAGGAGCAACCTAATGAAATCATAAATTTTCACGTGGTAAAAAAGCTTAATGTTAAGCCGCTTTTATCTCGTGCAAGGTATTAAAGTATTGGGACCGTGTCATGGGACAGCAATTAAATTAACAGGCATGGGTGTTTTTTAAGTGATATTCATAAGCCAGCTACTTTTGGAATGAAGTTGGCCAAAGGGGAGGTATCTTTATACGTCCAATAGAAAAAGAACATATAATTTGAGAAATAGATTAATGAATGACGAGGGGGGGAAGTCATTTAAGTACAAAGTGGTATTTAATTATATGAACAATTACATAGAGAAGGACCGAGAAGTTAATACCCTTTCCGGCCCCTTGATTGCATCTCTTGAACTTATATATACATATTTATTTTCCTGCTTTTCTTCGATCTGAAATTTGTTCTGCACCAAGACCATAGTTATCCATATCAATTTCATCAATTATAACTACTGTTGAGGATGGGTTCTTATTGAGAGTTTCAGCTAATAAATTTGTTGCCCCCTTAATTAATGTCAGTTTTTCCTCTTTAGTTAGACCACCATTTTCTTTAGTTACTTTGATATTTACATACGGCATTATTCTTTTCCCCTTTCTTAACATTTATTATATTTATTGTAATTAATGCAGCTGTTAGTGCAGCTGCAGAAATTATGAATGGTAATATATAATCATTAGTGGTTATAACTGTTCCTGCAATTACCGGTCCTAAAAGTTGACCTGCTGCATAAGCAGCTGTTAGACCACTTATTAGATTGGCACTTTGTCCATACAACGACTTTGCAATAGTCATAGTTAAAGTTGTAATGCCCATAAATGTAGCTCCAAATCCGAAAGCAGAGATTAATACTAGTATTAAATTATCCGTGAAAACCGGTATAAGAATACTAACTATTTGTGTTATATAAGCCCATTTCAGAGCACTTATATCTGATGTTTTCTTGCCTAGCCAGGCCCAAAAGATGCAAGAAGGTATTGCTCCTAAGCCAACTACTGCCCAGACATAGGGAGATTCAAATGTAAAGTTAGTATTATTAACTAGCATTGCTGTTATAAACGTACCGAAGATTATATATCCAAACCCTTCTAGAGTATAGGATATATATAAAGCGAATTTGATTGACTGTTTGTTATTTGTATTGTAAATAGGTTTATTTGTAGGTTGTGGACTCTTAGATCTGGTCGGTTCTTGTACTTTAATTCCGTAAACTATAAAAATCATTAAGAACGCACTAATAACACCTAATATAATCCAATTAGCGTGCCAACTGGAAAATGACTGTATGATAGGTATTGTCAACCCTGAAATTAAAATTCCAAACCCTACTCCTCCAAACAAAAAACCTGAGTAAGACATTTTTCCTGTTTGATTTAAATGACTAAGTATTAAATTTGATACCAAAACAAATATAAGTCCACTTGTTATTCCAGAAAGTAGTCTGAATACTAACCAAAGTAGGTAACTTTCGGTAAACCCCATTAATATTGTAGTAGCTATATTAACAAGTAAGCCACGTAATAACCACTTAGATTGTTGAGGGAAAAACCTTGCTCCTAAAGCTCCGATAAAATAACCAATAAAATTGAATGTTGCTAATAACCCTGCGGTAAATGGGGTTAATAAAAAGTCTAGCTGCATATAAGGGAAAATAGGGGTATAAGAAAATCTACCTATACCCATTACTATAGCTAAGCTTAAAAAACCAGATATTATTAAGAGGTTACGTTCCTTCGATACTATAGAATCCATTATCTAGCCTCTTTTCATTCTTGTTCTCTAATCTTAAGTTGAGTAGGATTATACAAGCTAATGCTCCAAATACAATAAGAGTAAACCAAGCGAAATGTACTGAAATTAAAACATAAAGAATACCAAATAGAACTGGTCCAGTTGCCGATCCAAAGGATACCCCCATTTGAGTAACGGAAGTAGCTTTAGCCTCTCTTCCTGGGTGTTGTATACTAACTAGGTAATGTAGAATACCTGGCCAGCCCCAACCTATTCCATAAGCTAAAACTGTACCTATGATTAATAGTAAGCTATGGTTAATTTGTAAGAAAACAGCGCCTACTGAGCCGCAAAAGAAAATTAGTATTAAAAGATTGAGCGGATTAATAACTTTCTTATCTATTAAAGTTCCAGATATAACACGAACTAGAATATTTCCTATAGCACCAACAGCAGCAATTAATCCGGAATTTGTTATAGATATTCCTTGTAACACCAACGATGCTACTAGATAAGCAGCTAAACTATTTCCAATTGCGCCTCCTAAAAAACCTACAAAAGCCATTTTCTTTAGTTTACTGCCAGCTACGAAATTGGATCTTTTTGACATGTTCGACTTTTTTCCTGTTATCTTTTTTTGATTCCTGATAAAAATTAATGAATAACTAACAATGAAGACACTAGTAAATATAAGGAACGTTTGCCAACCTATATTTAGTATAACTCCAATAGAAATACTTGCAATAATAGTAGCAAGAGGTATTGCAGCTTGCTTAATACCAAATGCTAAACCTTGATATTTACTGTTACAGTTATTAGTTATCATTTGATTAGTAAGTGGTTGGCTGTAACCATATAACCAACCACTTATTAAAACTCCTAATCCTAAGGAGTATAAAGAGCCAATAGACATAATCAATACTGAGGTAGATATAAATATTAACACTAGAAACATTGACTTCCTTAAGTCGAGAATGTCATTCTGTTTTCTATTAAAGTTGGCACCCGCTACAGAAGATAACCAAAATAGTGAAAATAACAGCCCTATTACATATGCTTGTACATTCAAATCGTGTTGTAAAATATCATTTATAGCACCAGGGTAGAATACTGGAAATGAAGAGACAACAGTTATTATCACAATATTAATGATGGTAGAGACACTTTTATCAAACTTTTGCTTTTTCTCGTGTAATGATTGTTTCATGAATTTCCACACTCTCTTCAATACGACCAAATAATATTTCTCTAGAGATTGAATCGGATTCCATTAATGTTACAGAATTGACACCAGGTCTTACACCTGCAAATGTCACCCAATGAACTCCTTCTGTAGGGACTCCAAAAATAAAAATGTTATCATGGGGTTTCCCATCACTACTTATCAGGCGATTTGGCGGTTTGGATACGGCTAAGCCGCCTGTATTAAACGTTGAATTTTTCGAGTTGATTTTGTATTCAGTTGCCATCGCTTTTTTTAATAAGTTATTTATTAGTTTACTAGATGTTAATGTGATGGATACTTCAGGTAACCTGGATTCTATTAGGATGTTTGATTTGATTAAGGAATCTTTTACTAGGGGGGAGTACCCTTCGAATAAACCGCTTTCAAGATTTGTTCTAAAGGTAGCATTAGGCCCTAATATAGTTAATAGACCACATTTTATTAAAGCTCTCATTTCTTCAATTCTACGAACTGGAGGGCCTATCGAAAGGTAAGCGTTTAATGGTGTGTACCACTTACGTAATTCATTTTCATAAGAACTAGCTACTATCCCACCGTGGTCTACTATGAGACGTACTTCATTTCTTATATCACGTAATACATCTAATGCTGCTTTCAATGGACCTGCTTTATTCCCTAACTGTGATTCTTCCACGTCAGATTTCAAATATATATCCAGCCATTGGTGATACTCATCAGTTGAATAAAACTTATTAAAGGAGTGGGGATGACTTATCTTGTCCCAATTTAAAAAGTCTTTTTTATTAATTCTGTATTTTAATAATGTGTCTTCTTTATTATTGATAGTTTGTTTATAATCATTGAGAAAATTATTAGCTATCTCATCCCCAAGTTTATTTCTAATATATGTACTGTAGTACGTTGACTCTACTTCATTTACTATAAGTGGCCATAAATCTCTTCCAAAGTGAACTTCATCTTTACTTTTTAAGATTTGAATCATATCTTCAGTTAGAAAAATAGGGTCGTGACGTTCCGAGGCACCTTTTTGATTCTCACCCCGCGAATGATGTGGAACACCTCTACGTGAACCAGCAACCATCTTTGGTTCATATCCAGAAGGTATATATATTAATTCTTTATTGTCTTTTTCTTCAAACTTCCCATCTCGTCCAATTGTAAATAATGCCATGTAGTCGAAAAAGTTTAAGCCTAAACCTCTTATTAACACTGTATCATTTGGTTTAATATCTGACAAATTGATATCAGCAGGATTTGCTGGCTTATAGTAAAGAAGGTTATGATCATTTGAAAATTTTTGAATATCTAGACCTTGCTGATTTAAATTGTGATCTGTATGACCTAATGTCAGTACTGCTTTATCCACTGCAGTATTATTTTTACTATCCTCAGTTTCTAAGAATAATTCATTGTTTACTTTTATTATATTGATAACTTCATCTCTGTGTAAGAAGACATTTATATTGCTTGGTAAGTCAGTGATCAAATTATTGTAGGCAGCCTCCATATAATAACCATAAAACGCTCTAGTTGGATATGAATTAGGATTCATTTTTTTAATTTCTTCTTGTATATGCCGAGGTAAACCATTGTAATATTCATTTTGTTTTAATGAATTAGCCCATTCATATAAGCTTGGACCTTTAACAATTGGTCCAGCACAGTCAATACTTTCATCTGTATACAGAGTTATTTGCGAAGCGACTGTATTCATAAGTAAGTGTTTTGATTGATTTTTCCTCCATACAGCTCCGCCTGGTGGATATGGGTCAAAAATATAAATATCATAATCATTCTCTTTTACATAATTTTTTCCCTCTTTAATGTTGGCACAAAGCCTTTCAAAGATAGATAGGCCACGAGGTCCTAACCCTACAATACCAATCTTCATAAATAACCCTCCCCTTCTCCGAATCCATTTTATAACAGTTAATATACTATATTAACTTATTTGTAATTAAAAGGGTATTACATACATTTACAAAAAATAAATTTTTTTCCTATCATAAAATCTACCAATCTATATGCGCTCTCATGAAAAGCAAGATAAGAGAGAAAGATGTGTTGATGGTTTATGATTCTGGACTTTTGATAAAATTGAAAGCAGAGTATATTTAGATGAAACTTTCAAAGTGAGCTTATTAGGTTGTGGTAGAAACTTCTAAAGACTGTTGAAGCAACTACATCCCAAAAATATCACGACCGAAGTGTATGAATGAAAGAAAAATTATTCGAAAGCTGGGTTATACGATAGATGCGAAACGTATCGGTTTGAAATTCACGCGATCCTAAGTGCTAGTTCTTATACTAAGTCATTTACGGCTATACATAGCAGTGGATTAATTGGTGGTCACAAAAAATAAGTGGGGGATGTAATATTGGGTCAAGGAAATCAAAAGACGACTAACTTATACAGCCTGAAGGCGCTTAAATCGATGTTAATAAGTATGAGTAGAGTACCGTTCTAGTTACAAGGAACCCATTACTATTAAGGGGCATAAACTCTTATACTTGAATGATAACCATAGATTATTGAAAGGTGAGGTAATGAGATTATTGGACATAAGTTAAGGAGTAAGTGAAGGTCAATACAGTGTTGAAAACAGATATATTACTTCCACCATCAAGCTGATATACCACTTTAAAGCGTAATGAAATATTGTGCGATCAATTATCTACAATACGGGGATAATCATTTTTCCCCCTCAGTGCTGTCATCTCAATTGTAGTTTTACTTGTCTCAAACTTTTCAGCAAGTTTTATGAATGACAGTCTTGTTACAGTCAGTACACCATATTTCATTTTTAATGCCAAAAGTCGATAATATATTTATACATAATAAAGGAAGTGAAGGTTTGGAAGTAAGTAACATCTTAAAGGCACTATGGCAAATAGAAACGTTAGCTCCTGGTGAAATTCCTAATTTAGGTTCCATAAGTAGAAAGTATACCACTCAAAAAATAAAGAACCTACATAAGTTGGAACATTTAAGGGAAGGTTCTTTCCCTAAAGAATGGTCTAAGTCTAACCTTAAATTAAAAAACAATAACTTGAAGCCTAACTATGGATTCTATGGATATTGTTATAGAGAGCATCAACTACTGCAGTTTCAAAGAGACTTTTATCAAATTACAGATGAAATACATAATAAATCAATGAAGAATTGCTTTGGTTTCTTCGTGGACTTTGATGAAAATCAAAAGTATATTAAGGACTCCCTATTTGTACCACAGATAACATTGTTTATTAAATTAGCGATTAAAAATAAGTCTCCTTTTACGAAAAACAATAATTTTTTCGATGAGTACAAAGAAGCTTGTACATACTTAGAAGACCAGGCAGCAAATATTAATGGAGGAATATTATCACCGGAGTGGTTAGAGTCATTTACAAAAGAATTCAACACCGTTTTTGCAATCCCGCCAAATACCGAAAAAGATCAGCACTATGTGGAACTAACAATAAGGGATGGTAAATCTGAACAGAGTGATAAATTTAATAGCTTCTACTCCGAAGATATCTTAAGAGCTATACAAGAAAAAAGTATGACTGTAGAACAGTTTTTCAGAAAACCGAAAAATAAGCTAGACATTAATGAGAACAGAGAATTTATTGAGGAATCGTTACATCCACTTAATACGCCACTAGGCAGATGGCCATCTAACATTGAACATAAAGCCGCCCTGATGCAACAAGTTGTAATCAATGAATTTTTCAGAAGCGACACGCGCATAAGTTCCGTGAATGGTCCTCCAGGTACAGGGAAAACAACGTTACTAAAAGATATATTTGCTGAGATAGTTGTACGCAAGGCAATAGCCCTTGTGGCTTTTAGAAAAAATCCCGATAAAGCTCTAATAGACACAGGGACAAAGGTTACTATTAAAAACCGAATTAAGAAAGAATCTGTATCTAGAAACGTTTATGATATAGATCCTTCAATAACAGCACATGCTGCTGTTATCGCTTCTAGTAATAATACAGCTGTAGAAAATATTACTAAAGATTTACCGAAGGAAAAAGAAATTGATTCTTACTTTTTAAGTGAAATGCAACAATTAAAGTATGCAAAAGCAATCAGTAAAGAGATTGCTGGTGATGAATCATGGGGGATGTTTTCGATTCCGTTAGGAAAAGGAGAAAATATTAAAAAAGCATCTACCTTGCTTACTCATGAGACCTTCAGTTTTATGAATAGTCTAACAAAGACAGGCGGGAAAAAGGAAAATCGAATTCAAGAATGGGAAAAAGCATGTGAGGAATTCAAAGTCTTGTATAAGAAAGTGCAGAAGCTTAGAAAGTCTTTGGCCATATTAGTTGATAAACCCCATGAAGATTCCAACAATGAGAAAGGTTTCCAAGAATCTACAGGTGATTATTGGGGAAGTTCCAATTATGCATCCAGGCAACAAAACGTTCTATTTCAAACAGATGAACTGAACACTTTAAGGTCAAGACTTTTTATTAAAGCATTAATAGTACTACGCCATTTCCTATCAGTTAATCATGCAAAACTTGAAGCTGCTCTGTCACTGCTTAACGAGAATAGAAATGAAATAGACATCAATAGCGAAAAAGGAATAAATGCAATAAAAGCCATGTGGAATACCTTACACTGCATTTGCCCTGTAGTTAGTACTACTTTTGCCAGCTTTGCTTCTATGTATCGTGGGATACCTAAAGATTTTATTCCAAACCTATTTATTGATGAAGCTGGTCAAGCGACTCCAGCGCAAGCTGTAGGAGCAATTTGGCGTTCTAAAAAAGTTCTTGCTGTAGGGGACCCATTACAAATAGAACCGGTTCAATCAGTTGAAGCCTCACTTTTAAATGATGTTTGTTTAATTAACAAAGTAGACGAGGAATTTTTAAATATTAAAAGTTCGGTGCAATCTGTGGCTGACCGATCCAATGCATTAGGAACATATAAGGGGGCTCAATGGATTGGTATACCTTTATGGGTACACAGACGATGTAATAATCCTATGTTTTCAATAGCTAACAAGTTAGCATATGATGGGAAAATGGTTCTCGCAGATGATAAATTAAAAACTGATGGCGTTGGAAAATGGATGAATACACAGGGGAGTGTTAAAACCAAACAGTATGTACCAGAGCAAACCGATGTCCTCATAAGTACTATTAATGAAAGTATGGCTAAGTATTTAAGGGGAAAGTTATTAGACTCTATTAAACATAAAATAGATGACATAAGTGAAATGAAACCACTGTTAGAAAGTGTACTAAATCAACAAAGCGTAGATCAGAATTGGGATACACTCAAACAACAATGTTTTGCTCTAATGCATAAGTATGTTGATTTAAGAAATAGACGCAGCAACGATGATTTATGTAATGAAATGGAAATTTATATTGATGGAAAATATTCCTACCCAAGTGTCTTTGTTATAACGCCTTTTTCAATTATTAAGAATGAGATAAAAAAAGAGATAGTTTTAGGTCTATTTAAGAAGATGACAGAATGGTTAGAAGCACCTCCAAGATCTAAAATTGGTTATTCAAGTGAATTGGATCTCAAAGTTGTGTTGAAGCAAGAACTAAAGGAATTTGAGACCTTTTATAAAGATTGGGTAAAAAATAATATCGGCACAGTTCATACCTTTCAAGGTAAAGAAGCTGAAATTGTATACTTTATTACTGGCACAGATGCGACAACACTAAGTGCAGCAGAATGGGCTTGTAAAGAGCCAAACTTGTTGAATGTAGCGGTAACTCGAGCTAAGAAAGAGTTCTATTTAATTGGAGATAAAAATTTGCTTGAAAGATTTGAAAACTATAAAACTATAATTCAAGAAATCGAGAAACACGAAACTGAAACAAAATATTACTGAATAATACAGGCGTATGCCAAGGGATTAATGATCCTAATATTTTTTATACATTAATCCTAGAGTGTATCACTTAGAATTGCTTGCTTTTACTTAAATGGTAGGAGCATTCAAGAACAAAATGATCATCTTCGACTTCTTTAAAGCCTTGAAATATAACTATGTAGTGCTGTTCTTTTAACGTCTATATAAAATAGTTCCTAAGGGTTGGCTTAGATTTTTATGGGGACTTCAGCTGTAGCTCTACGTACAGTAAGCAGAACAGTAGAACTTGTATTACTATTATTTAATAAAGGAAGTTTTAGATCATGGAGATTACAACAGGTGATTATATTACCATTGGAGCATTGTTTGTAAGTATTATTATTGGTCTTTCCACACTTGTTCAAGCTAGAAACAGTCGTTTTATGTCGGGAATAAATATTGAAAGAGTGAGATGGGCAAATAATCTAAAAGAATTGTTTAGTCAATATGGTAAAAGTATCTTATCATTACAAGGTTTAATGGAAGATGTAAAGATTCAGGATTTATCAAATGAAGGAGAAGGAGAAACAAAGAAAGAGAAAAAGATACTTAAAGCAGAAATGCTGTTGTTTACGTGAACTTATGTTGAAGAGGTTTGCTGCGTATTAGAAGGAGACTCTAAAATAACAATAGGAAATTAAACCACTATTTTAAACCCTGTACTAAATTTATTTAGTACAGGGTTATGTTTGATTTTAGTTTGTGAAGTTAAATAACTTTATTATCATAAGCTAAGATTGGATATGCAAAAAGGCTTTAGAACTGATTATACTCATGAAATTTCATCTAGAAATAATGCAGAATTATAAGGTCAGTAACATATACCTTATTCAAAGAATTTATTTAATGACTACAGCCATGAGATAGAGCCAGGTATGTCATATTTTAGAGCCGCTTCGGACATATTTGAGAGCATAGCTTGCCATTAAAAGAGCCACCTCTACCGAGATGGCTTGAATCTTATAATTGTAATCCTTTTCTTTCTCTCATTGAACGTTCTCCGTCTATAAATATATTGTAGGAGTCATGGATGATCCTATCCAGTATCGCGTCAGCTAAAGTGTCTTCTCCAATCTTTTCATACCAACCGGGAGTATCGAATTGAGAACAAAAGATTGTGGATGCTACTTGATGGCGAGATTCTACTATTTCGAGTAAATCTCTAGCCTGATGATCTTTTAGAGTAGTAAGCAACCATTCGTCTAAGATTAATAGATTAACTTTCTTGTACGAATTCATCACTTTCTTGAAAATTCCCTCTCCTCTTGCAACGGTTAACTCATCAAAAAGGTCAGGTAATCGAACATACTTCACCTTATAAAACTGACGACAAGCATTGATGCCAAAAGCACACCCTAAGTAGGACTTGCCATTTCCTGATGCTCCTTTGATAATAATGTTCCTGTGATCTTGTATATATTGACCAGTAGCTAATCTGAGGATTTGAGCTTTGTCTAACTTTCTATCGCTATGATACTCAATGTCTTCTATACATGCATTTGGATACCTAAATTGAGCAGATTGTATAAGTCTTTGTAGTTTATTATTTTTTCTACGAGTATATTCGATATCAACGAGTAAACTAAATCGATCTTCGAAGCTGAGTTCATTATACTCCGGTTGGAGTAATTGCTCTTGAAACTGTTCTGCCATTGCACTCATTCTCATTTCATGTAATTTTGTAACTGTATTATCAGTTGTCATTATTTCTTCCTCCCGTAGTAAGCAGCTCCTCTAGTAAATCCGTGCTCGTTCTTATGTTTTGGTGTGACACTCTCAATGGTGATCTTAACTTTATCTTGACCAGTCATTAGAATCGTTTTAATACTCTGAATGTTAGGTGTAGGGGAATACGTTAAGGCTTTCTTACAAGCTTCTGTAAGCCTTTGAGGTGTGTATTTATCACTAAGTTTCATTAAAGCCATACAAGACTTTAATGCTTGTTTTTCGGTTTTATACAGAGCGAAGAAGCCCTCGATAATACCAACCACCTCTTCCCCCATAGATTCTGCCCAATTACGGTAATAATGGCTGTTCCAGTTAATGTAGTTTTGGTGATCTTCCGGCATATGTTCAGGCAATGATGAGACTTGGCCCTCTTTACCAAACAGTCGCTTATGGGAGGCAATCCTAAAGGATTGGTAGAATACTTCTATAACTGTTTGCGTCACTCGGATTTCTACTCGGTGTTTGATATACTCATAAGGAACAGAATAAAACATTTCTTGCACATTTAAATGATAATCATAAGGTACGGTAGCTTTCTGCCAAGATGCTATCTCGTATCTGGAAGTCGGCAATGAGAATAGTGAAAACTTCTCCTCTTCTAAAAAGGCAGTAAGTCGACTTCCTTTCTTTTTTTGAAAAGATTTCTCATTATATTCTCTTAGCTTCTGTTGAATCTCTCGATTCAATTCACTAACAGTGAAGAACTCTTGATTTCTTAATGAGGCAATGATCCATGTAGAAATCCCGTTTACTGTGCTTTCTACACTGGCTTTATCTTTAGGATGTCTGACTCTCGCAGGGATGATAGCAGTTTGATAATATTCAGCCATTTCCTGATAAGTTCTATTTAATTCCGGATCTACGGATTTTGGTTTAATAACCCCAGTTTTTAAGTTGTCAGGAACGACAGTTCGTGGAACTCCACCAAAGAATTCAAACGCATGTATGTGTGCCATGATCCAACTATTAATATCCATAGACTCAAATGCTTCTACATAAGAATATTGACTGCATGGAAGAACAGCTACAAAAATATACGCTTTTCTTAATTCACCTGTAACTGAATCTTTTAACTTAGCTGTTTGTCCTGCCCAATCAACCTCTAATGCTTCTCCGGGCTTCCTTTTTATACGCATAGTAGCTTTGGATGTGTGCACATACCTCTCATAGAACCTACAAAACTGTCGATAGCTGTAGGGTATCTCTTGATTCTCACGGCAAATTAATTCATATTCATGCCAAAGCAAAGAAAGTGTAACCCCACTTTTAGCCATCTCTTTATGAATGTATTGAACATCTGGCCTTTTTCTCATCTCATTCTTACCTTTACCCGGAAATAGAATTTGTTGTATTTCCAGATCACCCACTTTGTTTTCTAAGGGCCAACTAACCCCCAACTTTTCAGCTTCTTTTAATACAGAAGCTACAGTGTTCCTTGAACAAGAACAACTGGCCGCTATGGATCGATTGCTAAATCCTTTGGCATGGAGCCTTAATATTTCTCGATATGAAACCATAAAAAACCTCCTGTAAAATGAAATTACGTGATATCACGCTTCTTCATTTTACAGGAGGTGGCTCTCTTACTGTCATAAGCGGCTCTATAACTTGTCTTGGGGTGGCTCTGAAATGTGTCGCAAGTGGCTCATTTGAATGGCTGTATTCATTTAACTTTTCAAAGGATCTAGGTAAGGTTTTAATTTTTAGTAGCGAACCTCAGGTTTATTTTTGAGGATGTATTTAAGAATAGAAAACTTTTGTGTTCCTGGTTGAGAAAAACAATTGTAAGTGATCATTAAATAAACGGTAAGGGCGATCTTATTCATCATCCATCACCCTTTTTACTTCCCTCCATTCTTCGCTGGCATCTTCACCAATTACTCCCAATAAACCTGTATGGATTGTTATATACTTAAAAACTTTATCAGAGCTATCTAATAACCTTTTCGAAGTAAGCTAAGATTATATTTTATAAGCTAACTCTAACTCTTCCCTGTGATTACAGCCATTAATATGTACCACCTCTGCAATGTTTTTAACACTTAATGACAATAAATGAACTTGTAATGCCATCAGTTTACCACAATATAACTCTGTATAATTAATGTGCACATTTACTGGTGTGTCACTTTTATAATTAAGGTATTTCTGATTAAGAATCAGAAAGTTATATGAACAGGGAATTAGCCTTAGCGGTATCGCGGCAAGTACTGGGAACTCTCGGTGAAAAGTAACAGAGGTGCTTATGCATTAGATTAAGAGATGACGGCACCTAAGATAATTAACTATGGGGTGTCTTTTTAACATTTAAATAAAAAGAACTACAGTGTTTAAAATAAATTTACAGTTAAAATGAAAATTTCGTAAACGTAGAGGAAGCTAATATGTAAGTACAATAAGAAAATTTGTAGAAATTTATGGTAAAATGTCCATACGGCAAGTCTAATGAGTCTCCATATTATTAATTAATGCAAGTTTTTTGAAGGGAGTATATACCTATGATTTTGACAAATAAGTATGTTCTTGAGGAGAAATTACTAGATACGTATCAAAGTACAATTTATAAGGGGTATATGGTTAAGGGGAAGACCCCTATTGTTGTGAAAATTTTAAATCAAAATTATAGTAAATTGAAATTTAGTGATTTAGAAGAGATATTTCATAGAGATTCGAAAGCACTTTCAATGATAAACCATTCAAATATTATAGAATATAAAGACTCTGGTATTGATGGTGATAACTTCTATATAGTTATGGAATACTTTAATGGAGATAATCTTAATGAATTTGTTAAGAAAAATAAAATGTCTAAAGTACAAAAGTTACATATTATGGTTCAAATTTTAAACGGTGTTCAAGCTGCCCATGATAAGCGGATAATACATAGAGATATTAAACCATCCAATGTATTAGTAAGCTCCAACATGGAAGTTAAGGTTATTGATTTTGGTGTTAGTAAGATTCTGGATATGTACTTATTTAGATCTGGGCATACTTTAAAAGATTACATTACAAAACGTTATGCATCCCCAGAACATTTACTTGGGCAGCAAATTGACTTTAGAAGTGATATATTTTCCCTTGGTGCTACATTTTATTATCTAATTACAGGTACTGAACCCCCTGAAGATAAAGAAAAACTATTCAATTCTATAGATTCCTTATCTGTGTCTCAAAACGTAAAAGACATCCTCTATAAGTCTCTAAAAATTAATAAAGAGGATAGATATAAGAGTTTAATTTCTTTTATAGAAGATTTAAAATTAGAAATAAAACTAAATTTAGTAGATGGCAATGTTAAGCTGTTTATCCCACAAATTATTAATAGAAATCTACAAGATATAGGGAAAGTATCTAGTGCAAGTTTTAATGTTGTTAGAGATTTTATAGAACAGAGTTTAAAAGAATCTAGCGTGTACAAAACTGAAAATAATTACTACCTAATAGGCAATGGAATTAAATATCATTTGTTACCAGATAGAAAAAACGGATATTTGAGGGTTTATAAAGTCTACTCAATTGATAAATATCACGAAAATGAATTAGAAAAATCAAAAGGTATTGAGATTAAGCTGAATTTAGATATAACTCAACAAAGGCCAGCTGCATATGAGTCATCTGATTTAAACAAATTATTGAATGAAATTGATATGAGCTTCGAGTCCTTTAAACAAAAAATGAAAAAAATAGAACAGAAAAATAGGTTGATTGCCGATTGGGAGGAAGTATTAAAAATATTAAGACAAATTAACTTTAATAGGGAACGAATAGGAAATTACAAAGGTTTTGAATATGATGCTTCAAGTAATTTTCTAACAATAACTATGGATGTAAACTATGAATCCTCAATGTTGCAAGATGGTGATTACATTAAATTACAGACAAAAGCAAATAAGTTTGTTAAGGTTGGACCAATAAAAAATATTCATGAAAATAAATTAAAAGTAGCTTTACTTTCCGATGTAGAAATTCAAAATTTAAATAAACGAGGTGAAACAAGAGTTGATTTATCGATGATTAACCAAATGTTAAAAAGATATAGTAATGCATTATATGCACTAAATAATAATGAATCGGTTAACAGGAACTTAATAGACTATCTTCTTAAACCAGAGCACCTAACAATGAACAAGGTTGAATTAGACTTAGACTTTGTAAATCAAACTATAGATGAGGCTAATAAGAAAATAGTGAGAAAGGCTCTAAAAACAAATGATATCTTTTTAATCCAAGGCCCCCCGGGAACTGGTAAATCAACAGTTATTACAGAGTTGATAAATCAAATCTTTTCACAGGATATAAAGTCTACAGTATTAATTACTTCTCCATCTCACGTAGCAGTTGATCACTTACTTAAAAATGTCCTTAAAACTCATTCAGATAAGAAGATAATACGTGTAGGGACAAGTGAAAAGATATCTAAGGACGCACAAAACCTATTGGCTACTGAACAAATTAAAACTTGGGCTGAAGAAGTAAAGTCAAACTCTATAGCTAGGACGATAGAATATATTGAGAATTCTTATGGTAAAGATAAAGCATTAAGAAAATACATGCAATTTAATTTAAATAAGAATACTTTTATAAAACCAGATGAAATAGATGTTAGATTATTTGATCCGAAAGCTGTGAAGACTATAAATATTATTAAAGATTGGACAAATAGATTAGATCTACTAGATGAGTTTGATGATATCTTTGCTAGAGAAGCATCTATTGTAGCTGCAACGTGTGTTGGTATTGCATCAAGGCATACTTTGAGAAACTTGACTTATGATTGGGTAATTATAGATGAGGCTGCAAGAGCAACTGCTCCTGAACTTATTCTTCCGATGTTACTAGGTAAAAAAATAATTTTAGTTGGTGACCATAAGCAATTACCGCCAATTGTAAACCTTGTTCAAGATAAGGGTTTAGAAGCTAAAATTAATATAAAGAAGCTAGAAAGAAGTTTATTCGAAGAATTGTTTGAACCATGTTCAAAAGAAGCAAAAGAAACATTAACTTCACAATTTCGAATGCACCCAGAAATATCTAAGCTAGTAAATACAAGTTTTTATCCAACATATAATATAAATACTAAAATAAAGGCTGAGAGCAGAAAACATCATCTAGATTTTAAAGAAGTTGTTAAATGGATTGATACATCAAACATGTCTGATAACTCTGAAGAAAAACACAATGATTCATACAGGAATAATTTAGAAGTAGGTGTTATAAAAAAGGAACTTGATAAGATTAACAAGATTTATAATGAAAAAAATATAAGAGCTAGTGTGGGAATCATTTCAGGATATAATGCACAAAAACAATTATTAACCAATAAAATTGAACCGAAAAATACAAAATGGACCAATATTGATATTCAAATTGATAATATTGATGCTTTTCAGGGTTCAGAATGTGACATTGTTTTTTATAGTGTTGTTCGTTCTAATGAAGAAAATAAATTAGGGTTTTTAAAAGATCAACGAAGGATAAATGTTGCCTTATCAAGAGGAAAGAATTGCTTATTCATAGTTGGAAACAAAGAGTGTGTTCTCAATAGTGAAGTAAAATACAAAGAGGGTATTGGGAAAGTTATTCAATTTATAAATCGAAATCCTAATAGTTGTAATATACAGGGAGCGGAATTATGAAAATTGTCCTTGATGCAGTTAAATCTGATTTTCCAGATTATAAAATAATTAATATTACAGAAGTTGGTTTTCCTATTTTCCAAAAAGCAGTAGTATGTTTGGCGACGTTATATAAAGGATTACCTGTAGTAATGGACTTTACTTTAAAGCTACTTAATCAAGAAATAAATACTAAATTAATTTCAGAGTTATTGTCTATTGATGAAGAACTAATAAAAAATGCAGTGTACGATTTAGAACTTAATGGTATGTATGATTTAAAGACTCAAAGATTAACAGATGATGGGAGGAAGTATATCAGTAACAATAAATACGAACAATTACAGAGAATTGAGTTACCAATATCAGTTGATGGTTTTACGGGATATATTAGAAAATCAAGAAATTATATCTCGAATAAAAATGCAAAGGCTATAAATTTAAATACTTTAGAACCTATTCTTGATAAGAACAATAATGAAATTATATATGGGCAAATAATCAAAAGGATTTTAGAAGAGTATATAAAAGAAAGCAATTCTGAATACGAGGGCCAGTTAGTAGAGATGGTTTCAGTCAATGAAAAGCCCACTGAATATAAGAAGTATAATATTGTAGTCATTGAAGATTTAGACAAGAAAAGTAGATTAGTAGTTTATGATAGGAATACAAAGGTTAACTTTTTTGATTCTGGTTTGATAAACGCAGATGAAATAGGTATAAAAATATTTACAGATAACACAATCGATCTCTTTATTGACCAAGTAAAGGGTGTTGAAGGTTATGAACTAGAGGCTAATGACGAATTATATACTATTTTAGATTACGATTATTATAATAGAGACTATAATAATGTATTCATCGAAATACCAATGATTGAAGCATATGAATTAAAGGATGAGTGGATAAACAATTTAGAGAGGTATCTTAGGAGAAAGAGAAACCTTAAAATAAGTTTTACTGGTTGCAGCTACCCTACAACTAATATAAAAAATAAGGTATATAAAATAATTGATCTTAGAAAAAAATACAATAACTTGGAGTTACAGCATAAAATTGACTATAAATATCCCAGCGTGATACTCGATAATAAAGTTGGTTATATTGATAAAATAACAAAATATGAATTAGGACTAAAAAATAATACAACTTGTGTTACACATAATATTTCTAAATTAACTAATGTAAAGCAAGAAGATGAAACGGGTAATTCAGAAAATCTAAAAGCACTTACTAAGCCAATAAATAATCTAGATGAATTAAAGTATCAAATTAAAAAGATTGTTGAGTCAGCTAAAAGTCTTGATGTTGAAATGGAAGACTACTATGGTATAGGATGGCTAGATAATGGTCAATTTTTAAACGAGTATAACTTGGATAATATAAAGTTAGCCAAAAATGAAAAAAGTTATAGTAATTTTACAAAGGATTTAAACGCATCGATGGTTGAACTAATTGATGAGCGTGGAAAAGAAATGGGTATTAATAACTATTTCTATACGGAATTTAAAAATAACTTTCCAAAATTACATCACGCTTTAGATAGGTTGAGGGTTTACCGAAATTCTATGCAGCACAATAATCTGAATTCGCAAAATTTAATAAAGTATTTAAACTATATAAAATCTGATCTAAATGGAACTTTTCCGGAGTTTTATTCAAATGGATATCTAATACTCCAAACAGTTATTTTAAAGGAGATTTTTAATGCTATTATTGAAACCTCTAGGGATTTAAATAAAATAGCTCTATAAGAGTAGTCTGCCTAATACGGTATGATGCTTTGAAAATAAACTCCTTCTTTTAGAGTCTCCTTCCTTTCCAATTAAATTATCTAATTTTATTTATCTAAACTGTCATTAGCACTGATTATATATACTATCAGTGCTAATTTTTCCTTCATAAATAACCACGGTGAAATGTTGTAAACAACGGTGATAAAATCCCTAATAATAACGGTTTAAAATTCCCTTAAAATAACGGACAATGGTTTCAAAACTACATGATGATGGAGTGGCGAAACGATGGTCAAGATTGGGGAATTTTTTATGATCAGAGAGCTATTTCAAAAAGGATGGACGATCAAAGCTATAGCTGAAATGTTTATGGCAAAATAAAAGTGCAGAGCTTTGCAAGGTTTTAGTGCAGAGTCCTGTTTATGGCATTATAAAAATGTAGGGTATGGCACTCCTTTTATGTAGGTAGCCTGATGAGGCATCTGTACAAAAAAAGCCACTTGCCAACATCCCAAAAATTCAATACACTTCCTGTTGGACCCAATACTGGCAGGAGGTAGTTTTAGGAGATGTTACAAGTGACCGAGATCAATTATATCAGACAGGAAGTTAATTCGAAAGGTCATTCCTATTCGGATGTGGCTAGAAGAACACATAAAGATATCAGAACAGTTAAAAAATACGCTGACCTTGAGGAATTTCATCCAGAGAAAAAGAGGAAAAAATCACAACCATCTCCAGTAATGGAGCCAGTGAAAGATATTGTGGATCAATGGTTGAAGGAAGATATGAAGAAGAAAAGGAAATACCGAAGGACTGCCAAACGTATATGGCAAATGCTTGTTAATGATGAAAAATTAAATTTTAAAGGATCTGATCGAACGGTAAGGGCTTATGTTTCTAAACGCAAAAAAGAATTACTAGACGAAAGTGAAGGTGCAGCCATTCCGTTAGAATCAAGACCTGGTGATGCTCAGGTAGACTTTGGAGAGGCGCCCTTCAAAAGAGACGGTAAGGTCGTTGACCTTCCATATCTCGTGCTATCCTTTCCGTACAGTAACGCTTTCTTAGTGCAAGTCTTTGAATCTCAGAATCAAGATTGTTTCCTAGAAGGATTGAAGCGGTTCTTTACCCACATAGAAGGTGTACCAAAGAGAATACGTTTTGATAATTTGTCTCCAGCCGTGAAGAAGATTCTTCCACAAGGGAAACGCGAGTTAACAGAAGGTTTTGAGAGGTTTGCCCTACACTATGGTTTTGAGTATGAGTTCTGTAACCCTGGTGCAGGAAATGAAAAAGGCCATGTAGAAGCAATGGTTAAATACGTACGGAATAACTTCTTTTTACCCGAACGATCTGTATATCAACTAGAAGAATTAAATAATAGGCTGTGGCAAGAAGTAGAGAATGATCGATACCGTTTACACTACGAAAAAAAGGATGAGATAGCTAGATTGTTTGAGGAGGATCGTGAGGCATTGTTTTATCTACCTCCTAAAGAATACAGAGGTAGGCGAATTGAAACATTGAAGGCAGATAAATATGGCTACGTCCTTGTGAATTCAAAAAGGTATTCGACTTCTCCACGTTACGCTAACCAGAAAGTATTGGTAGGTATTAAGTACAATTGTATTGACATCCTTACGGATCAATATGAATTGATCGTAAGTCATGAACGCTTATATGGAGAAGAGTCTAAATCAATGATTTGGCACCCTTACTTATCACTTATGGCTAAGAGGCCAACCGCTTTAAAATACACGACCTTTTATGATCAGCTTCCAGATGCATGGCAGAAATATCTACATGAATGTACAGTCGAAGATAAGAAAAAAGCTCTCCTCTTATTATCGACAATATTAAAGAGCAATCGCTTAGATAGAGCGACAGAGGCCTTAGAGATCGCTTCTAAGAGGTGTCATCCTTCTTCAGAGACCATAAAGCAAGTCTTCCATCAATTAGTTCATGGGCGTGGTCACAGACAAACACTTAAACTGAAAAATACCGTACCAACTATGCCAATAGCAGAACGTGGTATGAATCAATATGATACCTTCTTCACCTTAGGAGGCGGTCAAAAATGAAGCAAGAAAAAATACAGGAATATGCCAAACGTTTGAAGCTTAGTTGGATACGAGAACACTTTCATGAAGTGGATTCGAAGAATCCTCAAGACTATTTATTAACGCTTTTTGAAAAAGAGATCGAACAACGTGAGGAGAGGAAAGTTAATCTATTACTTAAAGCGGCAACCTTGCCAAACGTATCTGGCAAGCCATTTGATTGGCAAGATATCCAGCTTGGACAAGGGTTGACGCAACAATATTTATTAGATGGTACCTTTATTGATACAAAGGAAAATATGGTTTTCTATGGGGGTGTAGGTGCTGGAAAGACGTATCTCTCCACACTCATTGGCTTAAACGCCATAAATAAACATGGAAAACGTGTTAAGTTTTACACTATTGCCACCCTAGCAAATGAACTATTAGATGCCAATGAAAAAGGCACTCTTACTAAACTTTTCAAGAGGATTGAGAAGTTAGATCTATTAATACTTGATGAATTAGGTTATATCCCTTTACATAAGCAGGGAGCTGAGTTGCTTTTCCAAGTGATTTCTCTGTGTTATGAAAAAAGAAGTATTATTATCACGACGAACCTCCAATTTGGGCAGTGGAATCATGTTTTTGGAGATCCTATTCTCACCGAAGCAGTCGTAGACCGTCTGATTCACCATTCGCACTTAGTCCTTTTTGGAGGGGATAGCAATCGAATGAAAGAGTCTTTAGCATTAAGGGAGATGTAAGTTAGAGAAATTAGGTTGGTAAGTGGCATTCAAAAAGGCTTGCCGTTTTATACATTTTTCTCTTGCCAAATACAGAGTCCTGCACTTGTTTAGTAAGTGCATAAAAAAAGACTTGCCAGCCACCCTAAGTCCCTCTACTGTAATGGTGTCGAATCAATACAGAGTGGAAGAAAATGAGAGGATGCTGACAATGTCTGATATTAATTGTATCAAAAATTTAAGGAACGACAAGGTGTTCTCGATCTCAAAGATTCAAAAAACGTTAGGAATTAACTGGAGAACCGCAAAGAATTATGGAGATGAAAGTCAATTACCTCAATCTAAGATACAGAAAATGAAAGGTATGATGCATGAAAGTAAGTGGGGTGAGATGGTTTCAGATTGGCTGTTTGAAGATAGCAAGCTGAAAAAGAAATTACGTCGTACAAAGAAAGAGGTCTTTAAAGAACTGCAAGGACATGGTTTTGAAGGTTCTTACAGAACCGTTTGTTATTTTATATCTGAGTGGGAAAGTAACCATAATGATACGCATGATAGAGGTTATGAACGTTTGGCTCATCCACCTAGCAAAGCTCAAGTAGACTTTGGAGTCATGGAAGCAGTGAAAGATGGAGAGTTTGTAGATGTACATGCGCTAGTTATGTCATACCCATGTGATCTCTGGTACGAGCGAAAATCCCTTTGGGATTGATTGGTCATTGTATGATTCGTTAGCCCCTTCAGAGGAGGAGGGATCTTCTCATAAGTGATTCTCTATTAAAACCATGTGTAAGTCTTTAAGGTTAGCTTATGTAGCAGAGATCTATGAAGCTGTTCCCTTTGAGTCTCCTTCACAGTTTCTAGAAGCTCTTTTCCTTGAAGAATTTCTACTACGGGAGAAAGCAAAAGTCTAACGATTAATTAAGAATGCCAAATTTTTAGATCAAAAGACTCTGAGCAATTACGAATGGAATGACAAGATTAGATTTCCGTCTCATATAAATAAAGAAGACTTAGTTAGCCTTGAATTTATTAAGAGACAGCAAAATGTCGTATTGATAGGAGCGCCGGGAACTGGGAAAACGCACTTGGCAACTGGTTTAGGTAGAAAAGCTTGTGAGCTTGGATATGAAGTTAGGTTTTATCGGGTGTCTCGTCTGATAGAGCTCTTAGAACAGGCACTAATCAATGATAAGTTACCTGCTTTTAGAAAGAAATTTGAAAAGGTAGAGTTAATTATTTTAGATGAAATGGGCTACCTTCCATTTAGCAAAGAAGGTTCTGAGTTATTATTTCAACTGATCGCAGAATGGTATGAGCAGAAAAGTTTGATCATTACGTCTAATTTAGAGTTTAGTCAATGGAATAGAATTTTCATTGACTCAAGGCTAACAGCAGCTTTGGTGGATAGGTTGATACACCACGCTCATGTATTAACTTTCTCTGGAGGAAGTTATAGGCTTTCTAACGCATTATCTAAACCTAAATAAGCAATATCTGGGTGGCAAAACTCTGCACAAATCATTGCGCTACTCTGCATTTTTTTCTTGCAAAACACAGCTGAAAAGTCAGGCTTTGATCCAAAAACCATCCGTAAATACATCAGAGAAGATCATTTGCCTAAAAAGAAGGCATATAAGAAGAGGCCTAGTAAACTAGATCCTTTTAAGGCGTATATATTAGAACGTTAAAAGAAGGAACTACAAACTGTGAAGTTCTCTTTGAGGAGGTTCAAGCTTTAGGCTACGATGGGAAAATGACGATTCTACGAGAATTTGTAAAGCCACATCGTGAAAATCCCAAGAAGCAAGCGACCTTACGGTTTGACACACCTCCTGGTAAACAAGCTCAAATGGACTGGGGCTATGTGGGGAAACACCTTGTCGCTGGGGTAGAAAAAGAGGTTTACGCCTTGGTCATGGTGCTAGGATATTCTCGTTTGAAGTACATAGAATTCACATCGAGTATGGACTTAGAAACTTTAATGAAGTGTCATATGAACGCTTTTGCTTACTTTAATGGAGTCCCTCAACAAATACTGTATGACAATATGAAAACAGCGGTTATTAAACATTCACCAGTAAAGATTCGTTTTAACCAGAAATTTGAGGACTTTTTAGCTTACTACGGGGTGGTGCCGAAGGCATGTAAACCTAACCGACCGCAAACAAAAGGGAAAGTAGAGAATGTCGTTGGTTAATTATATGCAGCGTAAACATGAGCACACACTTCAAGCTCTTAATGAAGATATTCGTAAATGGTTGGATAAGACAGCTAATTTAAAGCCAAATGCCACGACAAGTGAATCACCACTTAAACGATATGAGGTCGAAGAAAAGTATTTGCAATCTAGTCATAAGAAGGCTGCTTTCCCTGTAGCAAAGTGGGAAATGCGGGAGGTTAGTAGAGATTCATTTATTTCTTATAGGGGCAAGCGTTATTCGGTTCCCTTCCGCTTTGTTGGGCAGAACGTAAAAGTAAAAGAAACGCTCGATCATCATTTAGAAATTTATGATGATTTCGAGTGTATTGCGAAACAAACGTTAGAGCATTATAAATGGCTGAAAGAGAACGAAAATGGTTTGGCGACCCGTCTCCATCAGCCCGATGTGCTTGAAGTGGAACATCGTTCCCTTCAGGTGTTTGAAGATGTCTACTCAACTTCTAATTGAACGGCTAGAGAAATTAGGATGGCAAAGTATCAATGGGTGAACGACATAGTCTAGTCGCTCCTCGTTGGCCATATAAAAGAAGAGAGCCACCGGCGTAGTTTAACCAGTCGCTCTCTTCTCTGCATTCACTGGTCTCATTCTCCGCAATTGGTAGCTCAAAACTCCGTACAAGTGGGATTTTCGTTCCGCAATACTCATTATCTTAGGGAAAGAGAAGATATGCTTTATCTAAGCCCCTTTCTCAGCACTGAAAAAGGAGCGTGATTCTTGGCGCGTTTAAACGGATGCTCTATTTACTTCCACAACCCTCTTAACGATTTCGATTTTATTTTTCACTCTTAACTTTTTTTTGATCCTACTAATATTATTATTGACTGTGTGTACACTTATACAGGCTTTGTTTGCTATTTCTTCCGTCTTATATCCATTGAATAAGTAGTATACAATCTCTTTTTCAGTTTGGTTGAAAGTAGAGAAAGGTTTTTGGGTGAAAGAAGGCGCTCCTTCATTCTCTTCCCCTTTTCGTCCATGTTTTTGTACATATTTTAGGATCGGTTTTTGAAAGGTTAATGCTAAATAAGGATGGTAAGTGACAGCATTATCTAATTCTTCACAAAGAGTATCTTTATTAGAGGAGATGATACTCGCCTCATAATCCTTTAAAATTGAATTTACTAATGCGCTTTCACCAGGTTCTATAGCCCAAATAATCATTGAGTCATTAAGTTCTTCAGGTAAGTCATCTATGGAAAATGCAACATCTTTCGATTTCAAATTTAGAAAATGTACTGTAATAGTTTGGGGTGATTTTTTGAAATGACGTTTAATGGCAGGGGGTAGGGAGCGATGAGTAGTAATAACAGCAATTTGTGGAACATTAGGTCTTACAGTCAACCTTTTTCAACTTCCTTTCTCAACTTCACTAGTTATATAAATATCCCCTTAATATACTAAGAATAGTGCTAATAAAAATATTAACTTATTTTGTATATAATGTGAAACATGTCGAAAGTTTTGTTTAAATTACAAAAAACGGAAAAGGTAATTAAGCGTTATTATTCTGTAGTCATTAAGAGGTTTAACATATCTTGAGCGAGGTGTAACATTTCGATGTAATAATTAACTGGAAAATTTAAGTTAGAGGCTGCAATATCAAAGGTTCGTCGAGTATTGTGGTACCTATCCATCAGTAGGAGGAATGGATTGATGCCAGCTATTGAGACTCCTAATGAGATTGACGAGCACTACCTAGGGTTTGATTCGGCATTGCTCTGCATCCTTACTTTTTAATTTTAAGTGGATGCTTGGAGAAGCTGTTTGGTGGTTTGAATACAGGTTAAAATCAAAAGTAATCAAACTTTTTTAAATTTACTTTGCTGTCGAGTAGGCACTCTTTCACAAAGACAAAAAAACAAACACATTATTCTGTGTTTGTTTTGTTATGTATAAAGTCTAAAAGGGGGATGTTCTTATTTTAGCACGTAGTATGCCAAGCAGTCATATTAAATGCTAAAACGTAATAATGCCAAAAGACTCAGTGTCCTCCACTAAATAAAACTCAACTACGGCAATTTAATTTCCTTAAACTAAATGTGAACCGGGCACAAACATGTAAGTATCCTTTATATTAGAATTGAGCAAGGTCGCCTGTTCACCATTTCAACAATATCTAATTATTTTTAGATGTCTTTTGATAAAGGCAAAAGAGAAGTAAGCCTAAAGCGTTAAAAAGGACAAATATGAATCCCCACTTAATTACAGAAGAATTTGTATGCGAAAC
The DNA here is from genome assembly GCF_040939795.1 of Alkalihalophilus sp. As8PL. GTDB lineage: Bacteria > Bacillota > Bacilli > Bacillales > Bacillaceae_D > Alkalihalophilus > Alkalihalophilus lindianensis. Next base: position 23,168 of record NZ_CP162550.1, on the reverse strand, counting down.
GGTAATGACCCCCCAAATCGTAAAAAGGGTCCAATAAATACTGATTCCAGCTATTAGAAGTAAAGATGTTAATGTAGAAAAATGGCTGTACTTTAAGTCTAAATGCCAGTTAGTAGATGCAAGTGAGCCTTCAAAATAAGACATTAAGCTTTCTGAAAAAAAATCGTTGCGTTCGTAACTTAGGGCAGGCTCTAGTGGTAGTCTCCACTCCTCTATATTATTACTTGGTTTTATAATTCTAAATACCTCAATTTCTTTTATGTTAGATTCTTCTACTAACTCTTTGATTCTGTCACTGTGGACATTATTAATACTTTCCTCGTCCTGAACCATTGTTAGGATATTTGATGCAATAGTTGACTGTTGTTGAATTAATTTTTCGTTAAAATTTGTCATTAGAAAAAAGATCATAACAGAAAGGAGGAGTGTACCTATAGAAAATAACAAAAGCTTACTAGCAAATAATTTTTGTTGTATAAAAAGCCCTTTCAGTACTTTACTATTGAGGCTATCTCCGCCAAATTTTTCTATAGCTAGTTTAACAGCAGAAGCTTCCTCGTATCCTTCATCCATTAAATCCTTTACTGAATCACTTAAATGTTGATTGATTTCCATTTTTAATTCTCGTAGTTCTTTGTTATTTCCATGTCCCCGAAATAATGTATCAACAAACTGATTGATATCTTTATTCATTAGTTATCAACTCCCTCAAAACATAATTGCATAATATTGTTCATTAAAGTCCATTCTTTCTTCTTACGTAAAATTTCGAGTTCCCCTTGCTTGGTTAATTGATAATACTTTCGTCTCCCACCTGCTCCCTTTTCATCTCCCCAATAAGAGGTGACTAAACCTTTCTTTTCTAATCTTTTTAATGATAGATAAAGCGTAGCTTCCTTCATTTCATATTGATTTTGTGTTTTAAAACGTACATATTTAGTAAGTTCATAGCCATATAGGTCCTTATCCTTTAAGAGTGCTAATAAGATAGTGTCAATATTTCCCTTCATCATTTCTTTACTGATAGTTTCCATTTCAACACTCCCTTGCTAATAAAATTAAGTAAGTTTTTTCCTCCACAGGTTTTGACCTATGAATAGAATAATTAAAGTCATAGTAAATACGATGCCTGTACCAAGAAAATAATCAAATATACCAAGAAAGGAACAACCTAAAAATACACTTGCTATGAATATGAAAATATTCTTACTAACTAGTAGGCTAGAAAAAATAGCTAGAGCTATGATAAGAAGATTTAAGAAAATAATTAAAGAATAATTGTTTTGAGTCGTAAGGAAGAATATAAACAAATCACCGTAATATAAAATTAACCAGAAAGTAAGTACAGTAATTGAAAAATTCATGATGAATTTCATAACGACCCTCCATAAATAACTATATATTAAAACTTTAATATATAATACTAAATAACGCAATGTATTTTGTTATAGATGTTAATATAAAAAGAAGACAACTTACTTTTGTAAGTTGTCTTCTTTTTATATTAAAGTTATCTTCCATGGACAGTGCCACTTGTAGAATAAGTGCGGCTCCCTGTATTAGAGGGGAATTCAAACTGTGCATAGACTCTATCCGATGTGGTAAAACCTGTAGATGCAGAAATATAAATTTGCCCATTAGCAGTAGCTGTATTTAATAAAACGTCCGGAAAAGCAGTTCTTACTTTCCTTAAGTTAACCCGAACATATCTATTATTTGTGGCACTAGTAGAGAAGGATGAAACGAAGATTCCAAATTCCCTTAGTCCACTATATGTACTAGTTACCCTAGTTGTGTTAGCGGCTTGATTTGATATGACAAATGTAGCTAATGTAGGTGGATATAAGCTCATTGTTTGAAATTCAGATAGTCCTTCTACAGGAGAAGTCTGGTCCAGATTTTGAGGGATTTGTACATTATCTTCTGATATTAAAACTTTATTATTTAAAATTTCAATTTCCATATGTGTTACTAAGCCGTCATCAAACGATAATTCTACTATGTAGTTATCTCTATTTTTTTCTAATATCGTATAACTAAGAAGATTTTCCTCCTCAGCAAGAGCCTTTATATATACTTGTTTTATTTCTTGATCATTATACCTTTCATCATTAACAATTTCTAATATTTTCTCCACATTTTGATCTACCATGGCATTAAGGTAATTATTCAACACTTCTTCGCTATCTGTTTCCTCCTGAGCTGTAACAGAAAAACCCCCAAACAATAATAGAATTGACGTGAAACATATACTCATAAATTTTTTTGACAACCAACTCAACCCCTATATGTATATTATTTGATACTAAGGTAATATATCACAATTTAACAGGGGTGTAAATAGTACTAGAATAAGAATATGATTTTCAATATTTCATGTTTTCCTGCTAATCTCTCATTCTCAAACTTTACTAGATTATATTTCTACAGTTGCTAAATTTACATGACACAACATTTAATAAAGGTTAATTGCTAAAATTTTACCATTTTAAAGGAATAAGAGGGACTAAAGTCTAATGTATTTATTGTGTTTATATTTACAAATTTAGGAGGGTTGAGAATTTATAGAAGAAAATCTATTAATTAGGAGGTTTTAAAATGAAAAAAGGTTTACTGTATTTAATAGTTACCGCTATTATGTTATTTAGCTTTGCAGGTACAGGTTTTGCATCATCGTCATCATCCTGGAGTTATTCTTCGAGTAATAATTGGTTGGTATCAGGAGGAACAAATAGTGAAATTCAGTATAGTGGAAGAATAACACCTGGAAGGAATCTTTCTTCAGGTAATAGAATTACTCATAGAGGTTGGATTGAAAATAGAATGAGTGGATGTAAACGCTAAACTAGACTAAACAGTTTTCCACAATTAAGGGTAAACAGAATTCCACAAATAAGGTTCAACAGTTTACCCAAAAGCTATCTACTTTCAATATACTTGAGAGAGTCTATTGAAAGTGAGGAACAAGGAGTGGAAAAGTGGATGATTTATCAAAAGGTACATGAGCTTTTAAGTCAGGGGTTCTCTAATAGTGCGATTGCGAAAAAGCTTAGCATATCAAGGAACCGTGTTATTGAATATGGAAAGATGAACCCTGAAGAATTTAACCTATTCGTCTTATCATTACAAAACAGGAGCAAGAAGTTAGATCCCTATCACAAAGAAATCTTATCTTGGCTTAAAGAACATCCAGACATGACTGGAGCACAGGTATTTGATTGGTTAAATGAACGACTGAAAGTTACAACTGTGGCAGAAAATACAGTACGGAATTATGTGAATGAGATCCGAGAAGTCTATCATATTCCGAAGCAAACACTAGAAAGAGAGTTCAGTACAGTACCAGAACTTCCTATGGCCCAGCAAATGCAAGTAGACTTTGGAGAAATGAGAACTCCTAACCAAGAAGGCAAAATGATAAAGCTATATTTCGTGGGATTTGTCTTATCGCATTCTCGGTTCAAATATATAGAATGGTTAGACCGGCCATTTCGCGTACATGATCTTATCCATATGCAAGAGAATGCCTTTAGGCATTTTGGTGGGATGACCGATGAAATCGTTTATGATCAAGATCGATTACTAGCTGTAAGCGAAAACTCTGGAGATTTGATAATGACAACGGATTTTACCAAGTACCAGCAGACAAGAAAGTTTAAAGTTTATCTATGTAGAAAGGCTGATCCTCAGTCAAAGGGAAAAATAGAGCAGGTTGTAAAATACGTGAAGAATAATTTCGCTAAAAACCGGACTTTTCATAATCTAGCAGACTGGCAAGAGAGTTGCATCAGATGGTTAAAACGGACTGGTAACTATAAAATTCATCATAATATAAAAAAGAGACCTTTTGAGGTGCACGCCCTGGAAAAGCAACACCTTCAACAGATCTCTGGTACTTACATGTTTGAAAACATCTTTGATTCTAGTATAACAAGAACCATTCAAAAGGACAATGTCATCCGTTATGAAGGCAGTCGTTATAGTGTACCTATCGGTACTTACCGGAAGGATTCATCTAACATTGCCTATGTTGAAACAGATGGAGAGTTTCTACATATACGACTACAGCAAAATGGCAGTGTCCTAGCAAGACATCGTCTCGCTAAAGAAAGCGGCACGATTATTTCAGATCCAACTCATCGCGAACGATCTCAAACTAAAAGAGAAGGACTCATCTTACAAATAAAAGAGATGATCCAAGATAATGAACTTGTAGAGTGGCTACTTTCCATATTAACTGAGCAGTATCCACGTCATTTGAATGATCAACTAAAAGTTGTTCAATCAGTCATATTAAAATACCCTCTGCATGTCGAGGAAGCCATTCGAGAGATGAAGCGTCTGAGGTTAACTAGTGCAAACGATTTAAGAGATATAGCCATATCCATAGAAATGCAAACTCGGAAGAACACTAATAAAATTGGGGTAGTTAATGAGAAATATAAAGATCTTGTAGCACCTGAGAGAACCGAGGATATCTATATTTCAGTCTTACAAGGAGGCGTGCAAGGATGAGCCAGTTGTATGAGGGCCTTCAGCAAAAATGTCGCACTTTAAGGCTGGCGGAAACCGCTAAAGAACTGCCACGGTTTTTAAGGGAAGCAGAAGCAAAGAATTGGACCTATCATGAGTTTATTCATGGTGTGCTGACTTATGAATTGAGTTGTAGAGAACAAAAAAATATTGAGAAGTTGATGAAATGGGCAGATTTCCCTGACCTATTAACATTTAATGAATTTAATCTTGATGAACAGTCAGCTATTGGAGAGAAACAGTTAAATGTCTTAAAAGAACTAACGTGGATTGATGAATGCTTTACTTTAATCATGATGGGACCAACAGGGTCTGGTAAGACCCATTTATCAACAGCCCTAGGTATTCACGCAATTGAGCGTGGGTACCAGGTTTCCTTCATCTCCATGGAACGCTTGATTTACATCCTAAAATCTAGAGAATACATCAGTAAATCGAAAACACGCTATAAGCGCATCACAACATCTGACCTTATCATCATTGATGATGTCATGTATATGGCCTATGAACCTGAAGATGCACATCAGTTTTTTCAATTTATCTACGAAATGTACGATAAGGCTGCCTTTATATTAACTTCTAATAAAGGACCTGGAGAATGGGGAAAGTTCTTAGGAGATCCAACTTTAACAACAGCCATCTTGGATCGGTTACTTCATCGAAGTGAAGTCATTGTATTTAATGAAGCTCAAGAAAGCATAAGGATGAAGTATAGAAAAGCACTATTTGATAACCAAGGTGTTGAATCTTAATTGGTGAAAAGTGTTGAACCTTATTTGTGAAAAACTGTTGAATCCTACTTGACGGTTACAGTGGATCTAGAGATTTAAGAATGATAGTTGGTCATCATTCGAGTAGGTTAACTTTTAGTAATATAGCAAGTATCAGTGGATACCCAAGCTATACTTCATCACAACATAGACTACTTTCTGATGGTACTTGGAGAGTAACTCTAGATTATAGTAATGTACCTAGGAATGGTTGGGTAGCTAATGAAGTTCGGTTTACAGCTCGAAATAGTGGATTTACTTGGAACGCCTCACAACATGGAGGGTCATGGTATCAAAGTGGAGCAGGACGACCTTATAGCGATTGGCAGTTCATGCCAACGGGTGCTGCGCATATGTTAAATAGTGTACGGGTTGGAAATTAATTGTTGAGGAGATGGTGAAGGTGAATAGAAAAAAATTATTAATCGGTGTAACAGCAATTTTAATGATAGGACTGGTAGGTTTTAATTCAATTTCTGCTGATGAAATAAATAATAACGATATTGCGGAGATAGACTTCCAAGCAGCAAAAGATTTACCTTACCACATCCCAGATTATTTAGCGGAGACCAACGAGGCATATATTGATGAAGATGCTGGTATGGAAGTAATAGGTTTAGATGGAGAAGTGATTTGGTCTGGTACGCAAGGAGAATTTTTGGAAAATGATGAAGAGATTAGAGAATTAATAAAAGAAGAAACAGGTCATGATTTTTAAGTTCCTTTCTGTGGCTCTACTTAGTGGAGCCTTCTTTTATTTAATAATTGTGTAGGTAAGGGGTGATTATGTTGAAGAAAATTGCTTATTCAATCATTTTGTTTTCTATTATTATTATCATTATTATTATATTAAGTTTATTAATTTATAACACTGTAGATTTAACTTTTATTAATCCTTCCTTATTTATTGTTAGTATTATTCTTTTTCTGGTTTCATTTCCATTTCACAGAGTGCTATACCATGGGGGGAGAGTTAGTAATAATACTTACACCACACAAATACCTCCAGATGAACATTTACATTATAAATTACAAAAAACACTGGATTCAAAAGAAAAGGAAAAAAATTTTAGAGTAGTTTTTTTATTTACGTCACTTCTCTGCTTTTTACTCTTGATAATTTTATCCCGTTAGCCATCAAGTACCGGTGGTTAGATGTAGGAATTCGTCTATCTAGTGGTGCTTTTTGTGTGAATTAACTAAAAAAGCAGGAGGAACAAAAATGTCATTTAGTAAAACTACAAATAAAGTAGATGAGCACTATCGTACGTATGCTCATCTAGATACAGATTCATTAAGAAAGCTCATCGAGCAACATATAGACGAATTAGAAAGAAGGGAAACGTTTCATCCCTTAAACCAAATAAAAGATATGAGTCACTCCATTTCTAATCGTCTCCAAGCAGCAATAAAAGTGTATTTAGATCGCACTGAGTTTGAATAATAAGAGAGAAGAGAAATGGGAGTAGGGAGGCATGATGCCCTTCATTTCACATGCAATTAAAATATCTTATTCAAGCCAATAAACCAGCTTATTTATGAGGGTTGTTTGCTGCTACGATCCAATGCCTAATAACCATGATATACTTAATACCAACGAGCATAGCTGTACCAATCATTAACGTAGAACGGGAGACCCCAATAATGTATGTTGGGGTCTCTTTGTCTTTCTATTGCCTTATATGCATTTATTTGGTAGGTAATAGGGATAATTTCAAGCCGAGGAAGTTAAAGTCGCTTAGAAGCCAATTTCAGTCGTCTTAGTATGGTTTATAGATTTTTATTGGATATAAAAAGGAAATGAATGTTAGATAGCTAATTTTATATGTAGGGGTGATAAAATATGAAATGGAAGAAAATTGTTCTCATTGCAGCTATAGGAATTTTAATTGCTGTTGCTATTAATATTATTTCTATATCTGCATCGAATAGAGAATTAGAATCTGAAGTATTAGAATATCTAATAAAAGATAAAAAAATTGATGAAAATGATATTCTCGCTACAGAGGTTTTCAATATGACTAAAGGTGCTAATGTAGTAGGTGTTTTATATAACTTTGACAAAGAGCATATTTATATGTATTTTAAGGGTCAAGTTGATGGAAAGATTGTAGAAGATGGGAAGAGAGAGATTATTCCTCATATAGATCAGTGGGCGTTAGCACATTTGGAATAATAAAACAAATATAACTAATAGTACCTTTTACCCCTTATTTGTAGTAAAATGGTAATGATACTAAAATAAGGGGGAGTAACATGAAAAAGAATTTATGTTTTGCTTTTTTATTGAGTTTTTTAGTCCTAATATTTGTTCCAGGGTCAATACTAGCTTCCAACGATGAAATCAATTGGGATGAACCATTCTTTGAAGTGAAAGAGTTTGAGGTTTTTTATGATGAAGAATACGAGAATAGTGATGATTTACTAGATCCAAATACAATAGAATCAGATTTTAGTATTATGGGTGGAGGAAATTGTAGTAGAACTTATCCGGGAACTAATACATGTGTTTTACCAGGAGATGTATTATACACTTCTAAGAGTCCTAGCACTGGATTTGTAGGTCATGTTGGTATTGTTAATACAAGTTCAAATGTAGCCCATGTATTAACTGCTGCAGGTGGTGGATTTAGAACTAATGATACAGTAAATGAATGGCGGAATCGTTTTCAAGCTGGACAAACTAGAGTGTATAGATACAATAATGCTTCACGTGCATATAATGCGGCTACTAAAATTTCTGGTATAAGAAATAATTTTGTTCAATATGGAATTGGTACTAATCGGTATGATCAACGCTATAATTATTGTTCAAAAATGATTTGGCAAGCCTATTCTTTAGGAGGAGTTACTTTAAGAGGGTGGACGAACACAGGTCAAGTTGAGTTCATTTCACCTTGGAATTTGGTTAACCAATCATATTTTACTAGAGTAGCTACTTTTTAAAACTATTTCTAGCTTTAGAAAGCCGTCTTGATTTTAAGGACGGCTTTTTAATATGTCCTTAAATCATTTAGGTGAAAATATATGTGAAGTATCTGTCAACGGTAAGCGGACCGTAGGGAGCATTAAGGAGTTGACAGGTAAGCATGACCCGCCTAGCCTCAGTCAATATAAGAGGAAGAAAAGATGGGAGATCATAATTTGATGAAAAACCTTTAGAGAGTATTGCATTAAGAGACAGAATGGACAATCAATAGAGGACTAGTTAAGAGTAATGAAAGAGAAGTGTTTATGGCAAACTAAATATGTAGGGAATGGCAGTTAATTTGTGTAGGGCCCGGAGGGCCCTACACAAATTAAAAAAGCCACTTGTCAACTTCTCATAATAACTTTAAACTCCTCGTTGGACCAACAACGTTTAACAGGAGGCTATTAGGAGATGTTAGCAGTGGCACAAATTGATTATATCAGACATGAAGTGAATCAAAAAGGTGGAACTTATTCCAGTGTGGCAAGAAAGATGGAACTGGATCCTCGTACAGTTTCTAAGTATGCGAATCAAGAAGAGTTTCCAGTAAAAAAACCACAGAAAAGAAGCTCTAGAGTGATGGATCCAGTGAAGCCTATTTTAGATAAGTGGATTCGAGAAGACTTAAAAAAGAAAAAGAAGAATCATAGAACTGCCAAAAGAATGTACGAGCAGTTAGTTAAGTTTCATAGCTTCGAAGGTTCTGCACGTACAGTTCGTGACTATGTTTCAAGAAGGAAGAAAGAGCTAAAAGAATATATAGAAGGAGCTTCATTACCTCTTGAATCCATACCAGGAACAGCACAAGTTGATTTTGGTACAGCACCCTTCTTATATGAATCAGAGATAATAGACCTACCGTATTTAGTGATGTCATTTCCGTACAGTAATTCATTCCTGTTTCAGGTATTTCCTTCGGAAAACACTGAGTGTTTACTAGAGGGTCTACAACGTATGTTTCACTATATGGGTGGTGTGCCGACAACGATACGATTCGATAACTTATCCCCCGCCGTGAAAAAGATAAAAGGTAAGGGTGAACGTGAACTCACTGATACATTTGAACGTTTTGTCTTACACTATGGGTTCAGTTACGAATTTTGTAATCCTGGGAAGGGGAATGAAAAAGGACACGTTGAAGCAATGGTGAAATATGTTCGAAATAACTTCTTATTACCCGAGTGCACCATAGTGGATCTCGACCAATTTAATGAAACACTTTGGCAATGCGCAGAGGAAGACCGAAATCGTCCACACTACTTAAAAGAAACGCTTCAATCAGAGTTATATAAGGAAGACAAAAAGGAATGGCTTATCCTTCCTGAGAAGAAGTTTGAATGTGTGCGTTATCAGGAAGTGAAGGCAGATAAATACGGGATTATAAACATCGATAACAAGGAATATTCAACGTCGCCTAGATTTGCCAAGCAGCGCATAAATATTTGTGTAACCTATAACTCTATTATTGTATTGAACGAAGAACGTCAGGTTATTGTAAAGCATTCTCGTTTATATGGAGTAAAAAGAAGGTCGATGAACTGGCAACCATATTTACACTTACTATCAAAACGTCCAAAGGCAATTAAATATTCTAGTTTATATGACCAATTTCCCCTTGAATGGTCCAACTTTTTAAGAGATTGTACAGAAGAAGAGCAGAAAGAAGTTTTACGTCTTTTAGCTACGCTCTTAAAAAATAATGATTTTACTTTATTGAATGAGGCATTAGAGTTAGCTTCTTCACATGGTCATCCTAGTGCGGATCAAATCAAGCATTGTTTCTATTCTCTACTAAATCAAGGTACATCTTATGAGGCGATTACTCCTCGTCTTAATGTTCCAACAGTACCTAGCGCAACTCGTGGGCTTTCTCATTACGATGCTTTTTTTCAAGGGGGTACGAGTGAATGAACGAGCAAATACAAGCCTACGCAAAGCGACTAAAGTTAAGTTGGATTAGAGAGAATTTTAATCAAATAGAAGCAGAAACAAATGAAGAGTACCTATTAAAGCTTTTTGAAAAGGAAGTCCAAAATCGGGAAGAAAGAAAAGTTAATTTATTACTAAGTCAAGCTCAGCTACCGAAGACAGGTTCTACTCCTTTCCAATGGGAACATATACAAATTCCACAAGGAATTGAACGTACAGCTGTCATTAATGGTGACTTTATTAAGGAGAGGGAAAACCTTATTTTATACGGTGGTGTCGGTACAGGAAAGACTTATTTGGCAACATTACTATCCTTAAATGCCATACATAGATTTGGCAGCCAGGTAAAGTTCTATACAGTGGCAGGCTTGGTTAATAAACTAATTGAAGCAAACCAGAAAAACACTCTACCAAAGCTGATGAAACAAATCGAAAAGCTAGACCTTTTAATACTTGATGAGCTCGGCTATATTCCGTTAAACAAAGAAGGAGCAGAGCTTTTATTTCAAGTGATTTCTATGTGTTATGAAAACCGAAGTATAGTGATTACAACCAATCTTCAATTCGGTCAATGGAATCATGTTTTTGGCGACCCGATTCTAACAGAAGCTGTCATTGACCGCCTGATTCACCATTCTCATTTACTTGTTTTTAAAGGAGATAGTTTTCGTTATAAAGAGTCTTTATTGCATCAATAATTTGAAGTGACAAGTGGCATGCATATTTAATTGCCATTTGGTACATTTTTTAATTGCCAAATACAAGAGAAGTTCAATTTGATGTTTAAATTGTGCTTCTTATTTTGATTGTGTAAATTCCGTTGGTAAATTATAGTATAATATGGGATTGAATAATGGGGAGGTATAGATGAAGAACCTACAAGAAAGAAGATTTTATTTAAATAAGTATAAGTACTCCATAAATTTCAAAAATAATAGAATAACTAAAATGTTTAAATGCATTTATCAATTTTCTATTGTGTTGCCTTTTCACCTTCCATTTCCACCAAAAGGTTTTATCTCTTTTCCACAGGAAGATAATGATGTAATATCAACAGGTTTTTTCGACATTAATATGAAGGAAGAAGTGCAAAGTGGTACTTATAGAGAGGCTGAATCTCTTACGCTAAACTCTTCCCTTTCACGTGTTGAGTTTGCTTATTTTACTAACGATGTGATTAGCTTGGATGAAGAAGCTATGACTAAACTATTTAATAAGTGCATAAATCACTTAAATAATGTGATCTTATCTTATAAAGTTAAATATCAAGATTCAGATGTTTTTATGGTAACTAAAGAAATGGTTAAAAATCCGACCATATTATTTAGACAAGTAATCAACCTTTCCACTTGGGAATATGCTGATTTTCTATTTATTTTACACTCTACTGTACCTTTCAAAAAAAATCACTTAAGTATGGATGAATATTTAAACTTATCCTCTTTTATTAGAGTAATAGAAAGAAATGATAATCCATTTGTGTTCGTTGAGGAAATGAAACTAGAATCAATAAGGAAAAGGAATTATGGGGAGTACAGAGAAGCAATTTTATTCGAATCAATATGTAGCGAAACGTTCTTTATTAATCTATACAAGGTCCTCCAAAGTGAAAAGGGGGTACCAAGTCACAAGATTGAAAAAAACTTAAAGTACCCTTCATATACAGGAATAAAGACATTGTTTAATAGTTACCTACCTCCTTTATTAGAAGGGAATTGGGATTATAAAAATGTTTCCACAGAAATAGGGGCCTGGCATGAGAAAGCTTATAAGATGAGGAACAAGGTTGTACATAATGGATACTTCCCAACTTATACAGAAGTAAACGAAAGCATAGAAGCAAACACTGACCTTAGATCATACGTATTAAGTTTAATAAAAGACAAAAAAATTGAGTATCCTCATACTAACAGTTTGTATAATCAGTAATCAAAAAGTAAGTTTTCCCACCAAAGTAAAGTTGATTAATTAAATAACCAAGAGAAAAGGAAATGGGGCTGAGCCAAGATCATTTAATCTTATGGGAGCCTTTTTTTCTTTGAACACACTACCGTCTCGTATCTTGCACACTACGTTTAGAACAATAACATCTACACCCACACTACACATCACAATAGGGGACTACGCCCCCTCCACCTCCACGCACCCTCATACACAGCATAAACCATAATCTTGCGCTCGCTCTTATCCTTCTCGCCACATGCGCCCTGCGCGCAAAAGTTCTACCCCCCATACATACAGTCCATTTGTACGTTTAAAGATTATTAATACGTAAAAAGGGAATAGGTACGTAGACATAAGTAATTAGAGAATTGCTATTGCATGAAGGGAGAAGGGGAACATTGAGATTAGCTCTATTTAAGTTATCCCCTATTGTGTTATATAGTGTGGTAAAATAGTAGAGAGGGCTGGTACTTCTTATGCTCTCTTTTTTAGGAGGACTTTTTTTCACATGACTACGACTCTTGGAAAATCTAATATTATTAAATGGACTGCTCTCTATGCCGTACATGCTAAACTTTCGAACGAAGAATTAGTAACCTTAATTGAATCTCAATCCAGTATCCGTCCTCCAGTCGATAGCAGACTGAGAACCATGTTGATTTCCCTTGCTCATTCTGAGCTTGTTTCTACGACGACGTTCACGAAGTTCATTGAAGAATATTCGATTACTAGTAAAGGAAAAGACTATCTGTTCGAACAAGCCGAAGCATGGTTGCAGGAATTAAACCATCACCTTTTGATTATGCGACATGCGATGTATGAGGAAACCGACCATAGCATTAAGCCATTAACTCTTGATCAAAGTCGCTTTTTAGCGCAGTACATTAATTATAAATCTGTGGTTCCCTATATGGTGCAATATTGTCTTAAAGGGAAACAAGCCTTTATTACAAGTCAGATCAGCGAAGTCTTGTATGAATCATTCCGTTTCACCTGTAGTCAAACCATTTTGCTACAACAAATCGAACGATTGACGGAAAATGGCTATTTGCTTCGAGCCGATATGCAGGATAAAGCTTTCTTTAAATGGGCCAAAGAGGATGATCCTGCTTTATATGATTCGTACTATACGTGTATACATACCGTAACAAGACAGTTGGAAGAGTTAATTTCTTTCATCACGTCCATCTTATCTAAAATAGAGTGAAAGGGTGAACCCTACCGATGACCGATAAATTAAATCTAAAACATAGCCTTCAATGGTTGTCTCTCGCTTTATTAAAAATGCAGCCCCTTACACCTGATGAATGCTATGAGAAATTAAATAAGACCTTACCACCACCGCCACAGCCAGGTAGTCCTACTCGAAAATATTCAAGAGATAAAGTGCGAGCTTATTTAAAAGACCTTGAATCATTAGGTGCTGTTGTCTCTGTTAAAGATGCTGGGGTGAGTAGTTATTCGATTACGAAAAAAGGATACAGCCAAGAAGAAGAACGACGTAACGCCCTACTTTCTCGCATGGATACAATTCAGCAATCTCTTTATATCCTACTAGATCGTTTGAAGGGGAAGACCAATTCGGAGCCGGTCATGGTACCCAAAGAAGATCGGGAATTTGTACGTTCTCTCATCACAGTAAAAGATGTGATTCGGTTTTATATCATTGACTCTTTACAGAAGGATAGATCAGAAACATTAACCAATCTTCATAAGAGAATGTTGATCCAGTATGGTTGGACTTCTAGCCCATCCTACTTCTTACTAGTAGGCCGTAACGAGATGTGTGAGGGGGTAGACATCGAAAATAATCCCCTAAAAGAGCCTGTCATACTACTAAAGAGTCAGTATGGAGGGGAAGCCAACAGGATCTACACCAGAGTATATTCTCTTCTTGATTCAGTTGCTGCACAAGAATGGAAAGAGATCTATTCCACCACTGCCACTGATAGCATACAACAAGCGTTAACCTTTACCAGTCAGTTGATGGGATTGCTACAAGAAGCAAAATAATCTTAAACAGAAAGGGAGAGGTAAACATGAGTGATATAAATAATATTGTCTTATCCGGCAGATTAACAGCAGATCCCCAGCTACATTATGTCAAGAAGAAGAATGAGCAAGTCCCTGTTTGTAATTTTAGTATCGCTACAGAGGATAAATTCGGACGAACAAGCTTTATTCCCATCATTGTATGGAGGAATTACGGGGAATCTGTAGCGAACTATCTAGAGAAGGGCCAAGAAGTTATAGTAAGTGGCAGCATCTATAGTCGTCATGACTCTAAGACTGGAAGAACCTTTATAGAACTGCATGCGAATGAAGTGAAATATGGGAACAAAGCAGGCGTGAGTCATGACAGCATTTAAGGATCTCATTGTTCAACTATGCGAGCCCTTTCCTAAAGAAGTACATGAACCTCGTCATGACGGTCATGGCACTTATATTCCAATCCATATTTACCTGCAGCGGCTTAATGAAGTAGCAGGTGAACACTGGACACATGAACGGATAGGAGAACCAATCTTTTATATGGAGGACAAAATAGTCCATACTGTTGTTAAGGTATCAATTTTAAAAAGGAGTCATATGGGGGAAGGTTTTTCTAAATTTCAAGTAGATGATAAGGGGAAAATCATTAACCGTCATTATGCCATTAGGTCAGCTACCAAAGATGGCATTAGAGATGCTATTTCCTTCTTTGGAATGGGTAAACCACTTCAAGATACAACGAGATCAATGTCACCTGCTGATATCACCAATAATAAGCAAGTTTCAACTATTATGACAGCTCGTACATGCGTGAAATGTAATGCTGCATTATCAGAGCATGACTTGAATGAACTTAGTACTCTAAAGATCAAATTCGATTATTGTACGGATCACATACCAAAACATTTGAAAAGGAAAAGTGCTTTTTCATAGATAACTTAAAGGAGCAGATTGGAATGGATAACAATGAAATCAAACAAATTATAGAAGAGTTGCGTAACGGTAGCCTTAAATCTTATCATGTACCTAAAAATTACTTTATGGATTTTCGGAACGTTCTCGTTCAATGTGATGATTTCCAATCATTTAGAGGTAACGCTCAAGTTGGTGGTTCCGTTGTTTATACTTATGAACCTGGTTGGACTAAATAAAATATTAATAGTAATAGACAATACTATTGTTTGTTTTACAAATGATTTAATTGATTATTAATGATTTTAATAGATTTTATTGTTTTGTTGTTTTCGGAACTCGAAAGCCTTACTAATACTAGCATTCTAGTATTTTATTCTCACACATAGGGGAGTGAATTATCACGCTTAGAGGAGTGAAACATCACACTTAGAGGAGTGAAACATCACACATAGGGGAGTAAGCTATCACACTTAGAGGAGTGAACTATCACACATAAGGGAGTATAATTATCACACATAAGGGATTGAACTATCACACATAGGGGAGTAAGCTCACACTTAGAGGAGTAACTATCACACATAGGGGAGTAACTATCACACATAGGGGAGTAAGCTCACACTTAGAGGAGTAACTATCACACATAGGGGAGTAACTATCACACTTAGAGGAATATAGGACAAACTATAGCGTGCATTACTCTTCATAATTAAACCAATGCATCCAAATTGAAGGAGGGAAACCTACGAATTAAGAATAATTTCTACATATTTGCTTAATCGATCACGCTTATACTCCCTAAAGTGTGATAGTTAAACCTTGATGACTCCTCAATGTGTGATAATAAAGATTGCATGACTCCCTAAAGTGTGATAGTTGCCCTAGTTAACTCCCTAAAGTGTGATAATAAACAATACTACTTTTATTTTAAGACTTTTCTATAGGAGGTTTACCCACTTTCTAAACGAACTATCACACATAAGGGAGTGGATTTTTATTTTTCCTTCTACTATAGTAGAAGAAAATGGTTCAAGGTGAAGTAGAGGTGATATGTAATGAAAGCTGAACAACTAATTTTATCTGATTCAAAGATCTCACCAGAATACTTAGTAACACAGTCCAATAGTTTAATTGAAGCGCCTCAGGATTTAACGTTACAAGAAAAACGGATTATCCTCACCCTAGCTTCCCTTGTCCAACCTGGTGATGATAATTTTCGTATACATAGAATTAAAGTAAAAGACCTTGCTGATATTATTGGTATTAAGGAAAAGAACTTTTATACCAAAGTGGAGAGCGTAATTGAGAAACTACAAAATAAAATGTTGACTATAGAAACTGAACGATCTAAGTTAAATATGCATTGGCTTTCTTCAAGTGAATATTTTAAAGGTCAAGGTTATGTTGAATTAGAATTCTCTGAAAAGCTACGTCCTTTCTTACTAGAACTTAAACAAAACTATACTCCGTTTAAATTAAGAAATGTATTAAGATTACGTAGTGAGTATTACATAAGAATTTATGAGTTACTTAAACAATACGAAAAGGTTAAGAAAAGAGTATTTTCTTTAGAAGAGTTAAGGTATCATTTAAATATTCCGCCAGATAAGTACAAGCAATACGCTCATTTAAAAAATCGCATCCTCTTAAAAGCTCAAGAAGAGCTACGAGAAAAGACGGATTTAATATTTGAATTCAAAGAACAAAAGGATGGTCGTAAAGTAGTCGGCGTGGCTTTTTACATTAAAAAGAACCGGACACTTTTAAAAGAAGTGCTTTCAAATGAAGCGCCAGATTCCACACCATATGAGCTCTTGATTCGTTTTGGTATTAGACCGGATAAAGCTAAAAGCATGATCGAACAATTTCATGAGGTCCAAATTAAAAGAAATATTAGTTATATACTAGAGAATAAAGAACATGAAGATATTGATAACATTAGTGGATACATTATTTCAGCTATTGAAGGGGATTATGCTAGTGTAGAGGACAATCCTTCTGTCCAAGAAACTAAAACAAAACCCTTTTCTATAGCAATACTGAACAGCTGGCTGTCAAAAAAATATCGAGGTACTACAAGTGTAGTGACAAAACTACTCTTAGAAGATCACGTTTTAAAATTCTTAAATCAAGAGGGATTAGATGAGCAAGAAGCACAGGAATTTTGGAATAAGAATAGCGAAGAGATCAATTTGAAAGTTAAGGAAATAGTGCAAAACAATAGAAACATTAAGAGTAAAAGAAAAAATAAATAATACAGGGAGATCCCCACATTAAGCCTAAACAGAGGTGAAGTGTGGGGGTTTTCTTTTTAGGAGATGAACGATGTGGTTGATCGATTTTTTATGATTATATGGAGAATGTCTTTAACTGTTTTGAAGTTTGCTTATCTAATCATTTCTACTTTAATAAAACAAATATATTTATCACTGAAAAGATGGGATTAATCTTGTATTGCTAAATTCCTTAGCCTATAATTAAGATATATTCTTTTCTATTTATTTTATGTATGGCTGTCCTTCGGACATGTGTAGCCGAGTATTTATCAATGGCTCGACCCTTTGGGTTCTTTCTTTTCTACTGTCTTTTTTTATAGGTTAAATAGATGCTGCTCGTTGAGTATTGGATTCAGGAATCCATATACTTGGCGAGCTTTTTTATTGTCCTCAAATAAAGTCAGATAACAAAAAAGGTTGGTGAAGTGTATGAGTAAAAATGGATTTACAAAAACAGGATTTACTAAAGATGGGTTTTCAGCATGTAGCAGATGGCAGTATTGTGATATGGGAAAGTCTCGTTGTTACTATGAGGAAACTGATCCAGAAGTGAAAAAGTATTGCAACTGTTATAAGAGGAATCATAAAAAAGTTACGCAGTCAGTGATTATGAAAAAGGTCGAAGTCAAAAAAACGTCCACTGTGAAAATAGGGGACCAATTAAGTTTCTTGTAAAAAGAGCAGATAGTGTTCTTTTAATTCGATCTATATAAAAAATTTGGAGGTTATTTTATTATGTTAATCACACTTCAAGTACTATCTCTTGCAGCTTTAATAAGCTGCTATTACTTAGGATTTAAAAAGACAAACCCTATATTCCTGTCGTGTATGAGTGTATTCTTTATATTTTTATTCCTAGGATAGTTTCAAGCTTTTACTAGATAGGGAAGTCTCTCGTTACTATGAGACGACTAATTGAAACAAATGTTATAAGAGGAATCATTAGAATGGTGAATCGAAAATGATTAAACCTCGGTTGAAGATAAATACCAAAACGATGGGGGACTATATATTCCCCCCTAAAAATAGTGGATACTTGGTAATAGTGTATGATAAAGTTAAATAGTATTTATCCTATTTATCAATTACATTGCGCGAAGCTCATTGAGCTATTATTGAACCAAAATAATAGTCTCAGTGGGCTTTTTTTGTTGTCTATTGATGAGTGTTGCGGATTTCACAACTTTTTCAGGAGGTGATTTTAAATATGTTGGATGTATTAGTTACGATTGGAATTGCAGGGGTATTAGGTTTTCTGTTTCATGGGTTAAGAAACAATAAAAGGTTTGTTAAACCAGTTAATCGAAAAGAATCTTTTGAGCTTGGCTTTATATTTGATATTCTTACCGCTATTATTGGTGCCTTCTTTATGTTATTAGTCGTTGCTCCTACTAGTATGGCCGACGATTTTGGAATGTATCTAATTAGGTTAGCCATTGGGGCATCTTTAGGGGAAAGTTTACTTGTTCATTTAGATTCCAATAAAGAAAAGAATAAGAAGAAGCTATTGCAAGACTTTGAAGAAAGTCTAAATGAGGAATTAGAGGGAGATAAGGATGGAAATGAAGAATAATAAATGGTATAATTTATCAAAGATGTACAAGGAGGATTCATTATGAGTCTAAAAGTACGTGATATTCTTTCTAAGGAAGAAAACAACCAACTCTCTAAACTCAAAATTGAGTTATTGAATGCGGCTACTATTAAAGAAGCTAAAAGCATTAAATCAAAGATGGATCGGATTGTTTTCAAGGCAAAGCAAAGGTATTACTCGAATAAAGGTAGTAAAGAGCAAGCGGCTACCAGCTTCGGTCTTTCGAATTCGAATGAACCAACCTTAACCATTTCTAAGAGAGCATAATTAAATCAACTATATAAGATACTAGAATGAAATCCATTAGTTTAGTGACACTATATGTGTCTTCTTAACTAGTGGCTTTTTTCTGTGTGTATGATCGAACTAACAATCTATTTATATAGATTACAGGAGATGAATAAACTATGGATAAAAAAGAGTTGCAAACAGAAATCAGTGAACTTAAAGCTAAATTGATTGTATTATACAACCAGTCAAAAGCATTATGTTCAAATGAAATTGTAATAGTTAGTCAAGAATTAGATTACAAGTTAAATAAACTAACTAAGCTGAGATAAATGTTCTCAAAGGCTTCAAAAGAAGTTATAATAAAAAGAAAACCGAACGGGAAAAACCCCTCAAACAACTAGGTTCAGTGAATCTAGTCTCTTGAGGGGTTTTTTTGTGTGTGAAGGGAGATTTAAACATGCAAAAGCTTAAGATTTTTAGTTTATGCTTACTTGTTCTTATTGTTCTGCCTACCCCATCCATTGCAACAAGTGAGGATGATCGTTTATTAGAAATATTGGAGGAACGTTTGGAAAAGGGGGTTCAAACTAGGGAAAAGAATAATCTTATCAAAGAAATGGGTCAAGAAGTAAAGAACTATGAGAGTGAGTTAGAAGTTATAGATGAAAATATTCGAGCGATCTCTGAAGAATTAGAGAAGATAAGCTCCGATATTAATCGCCATATGTTGATCGTTAATTATTTGGAGCGCCGAGAAGCGGTGGTTCATTATGCTCTCTTTAAGAAACATCGACCTATCATTGTAAAACTTACAAATGCAGAAGAAATTAATGCTTACCTTCAGGAATACATGGAAATACCTGGATTGAAAGATGATCGAAATGACGTTTTAGGTGGGTTAGAAAAAGATTATAAAGGTTACTATGCCCTTCTTCAAGATCAAAAAGAGCAAAGAGAGGAAAGGGTATCACGAATAAACTCCCTAATAGCACAAGAAACACATATTCACGAAGCGTTAGGAGAATTAGAAGATGCGGATACAATTTTAAAAAATCAAGAAGATGCGATAAAAAATGAAATAATTAGAGAAAAAGAACGTAAAGAAGCCATTGCTAACGCTAGTAAACCATCAACTGCTCCTTCTTCAAGTGCAGCAGCTGCTACTACTCATAATAAAGATTATATGCCAGAAGTAACAAATGCCGGGTTTATGCGACCTGCTACTGGAACAATGTCGTCACCTTATGGACCGAGAGCTACATTTGGTGGACGGATGCATCATGGTATTGATATTGGTAAGAATGGTAGAACTGGAAACGTACCAATTGTTTCTGTACAAGATGGAACCGTAGTAAGGTCGTATTATTCTGATTCATACGGAAATACAGTGATTATTGCTCACAGTGTTAATGGAAAGCTTGTTACTACATTGTATGCTCATTTAGAAAATAGAGCTGTTTCAGATGGACAAGAAGTGAGCAAAGGACAGTTTTTAGGTAACATGGGGAATACAGGTCGATCTTTTGGGCCGCATTTACATTTTGAAGTACACGAAGGCGGTTGGAATGTGGGGAAAACAAATGCTGTTGATCCACTAAAATATATTCCAAGATAGGAAACGCACAGACTCTAGAGCTAGAAGGAGTAAGGACAACTGTAGTCCTTACTCTTTTATTGTTGAACGCCCAATAGTCGTCTAAATTCATCAACTAATTTGTCCTGAAGAGGAGGAATATCATTTTTAATTGATTTCCAACAATCTATCCAAATCTTTCTCTTTTCTTGGCTAGTAGCTATGTCATCTGTATTGTGTGTGATATGTATATCATAATTAGTAAACTCATCGTATAACTCCTTATAAGAGTCTCTTATAGCTTCAAATAAACGACATGTTTCTTGATCAAAATAAATGAGGTTTTCTAAATAAAATTTAATAAGCTCATTATAGTTTGTGGCAGCACTTTTGGCCTTTTCCTGCTTAGGTGTATCCCCATTCATTTGAAATATATTAAATAGTTCCTTCATGCTCTCGTGAACTTGTGTCAACTTTACATATAAGATTTTAATTGCTTCCGCTCGATCATTGTGTAGCTTGCTATAATTTATTTGGTGTTCGTATGCCCCTTTTTCAAGCTCTAATCTATGTATCTGTAACTCCTTATCTATTTGCATACGATAACGCTCAGTTTCTTTCTCAAGTTTATTTCTATGAGTATCTAATTTTCGTTCTAACCAACTACTTAGCATTAATTTAACCAAATAACTAATTAGGCCTATAATACTTACCGAGCCAACGGTAACAAATCCAATATTACTTATAATTTCAATCCAATTCATAGTTTAACCTCTCAAACTTTTTAGTTGAATTATATCATTATTAGTGCTGCCTGATTTATGTTGTGGTAAGATAAACCTAATAATACTCTATTTACTTTTAAATAAACGTACACCCCTTGGGTAGTTATGTAGATCGGTTTGCGATCTGTTAACAATCCAAGGGGTTTTTTGTGTTTAATTTGAATAGAGCGTTATCACGAAACTAGGAGAGTGATTTGCATGAAAAATGTAGAAGAGTTAGCAAGCAAGTTATTAAATCAATTTTGGCTTTATGGTCAATACTTTGAGGTTGGAACATTAATGGTTAGAAACATTTCGACATCGTCTGATCTATACATTCATCAAGAGTATGAAGTATATAAGAAAGATGAAGCGAATGGTTGTTATCGAATGTTCGAATCGGTTACGATCACTTATTTTGAAAAGAGTTGTTTAGCCGAATGGTTTAACCGTTATGAAGAAATGAGCATAGAGGATATGACATTACCTGGTACAAAGACTAAACTTCAATCCCATGATAGAAAAAATCTTTATCGAGTAATCCCATTTAGCAATTTTGAGGCTTATAAAGAAGCGTTTGAAGAGTACCAACTAACCGTTTAATCAAAAGAGAGTCGTTTCAAGAAGAGCTGCTGTAGAAAAAATACAGATTAGCTCTTTTTTTATTTATAAGAATGGAGAGTGAAAGGTATGCAAATGTCATTTTTAAATGATGATTTTAGAACACATAAAAAATATGTAGATGGTGTATTTAAAACAAAGCAAGAAATAATTGATGAGTTAAACAAGAATGGGGTTAAACACATATTTAAGATCTTATCTTTTGGTGGTGGAACACAGTCATCTCAACTCCTAGAGAAGTGCCTTAGAGGAGAGAAAAACTATGACTATGATGCTGTAGTGATGAGCGACGTTGGTGCTGAACCAGATTTTATCCATAAACAAGTGGAGTGGTGGCAGCTTAGACAAAAGGAATTAGGGAACACAACCCCGTTTATCATTACTCAACATAATAGCATGAAAAAAGGTATTGAAGAAATGCTAATGAGGTATATATCAAGTGAGTGTGAGTATCAGAGAATGCAACTGCCCTTGTACTGTAATCAAGTAGATGAAAATGGGGAGGAGGTTAAAGGTGGACTCTTACCGCGACAATGTACGGTAGATTTCAAGATCATTCCAGTTAAACAGGCAGCTAGGCAACTTGCACTTAAACAACTAGGGTTAAAGCCTAACCAACGGATGCCCAAAGATGTAGCTTTTATCATAGATATTGGGTTCTCATACGATGAAATGAGACGTATTAACATGTATCAGTCCCCACAATACAAGTATATGTATTTGAGCTATCCATTGGTAGAAGAAAACCTTACGACGGAAGACAGTATTGATTTCTTGAAAGAAAACAATATGCCAAATAAGCGATCTCGATGTTATCTATGTCCATTTAATTGTGACGATAAAGAAAGTGGGATGGATTGGGCAGAGATCATAGAGGATGAACCGTTGTCATTTTTAAAGGCTTGTTTTTTTGATGAACAAGTACGAGCTGTTCAACGATCTGGTAAAAAGATGTTGAGAAGTATTCCGTATTTTCATTACAAACGCCTTCCATTAAGTGAGGTTTATGCAGAAGACTATCATTCATTAACACAGAAATTTGGAGAAGATTTAAATGA